>NZ_JOMN01000023.1:0-87456 GCF_002153485.1 Acetobacter sp. DmW_043
CGAGAAATGGAATCACAGAGCAGACCTCAAAACCAGAGGGTTTTTCGAACCCTCCAGGTCGCATCAAAGCGGTTGAACAAAACATAAATTGCTCCCGCCTGTGTCAGACGCTCACGAAACAGCCAGACAGTTTTGGCATCAGGCACACGGTCCGACAGTCCCAGACCTAAAAAATCGCATGAAGGAGAGACGGTCGTTGATCAGGTATTCCGTCTGTTCGTCGGAGAGATTGTTCAGGGTCTGGATCACCAGGATTTTGAACATCAGCACCGGATCAAATGGCGGTCGTCCGCCTTTGCTTCCATCCGCACAGGCCTATGTTTTATCCAGATTAGCACGAAAGGCTTCGAAATCTACAGTCCGGGAAAAGGCTTCGAGCTGATCGCCAGGCCCGCTCAGCCGGGCAAGCCGCTCCTCAACATCAAAAAATCCCAGCTGTTTCATGAACCAATCCCCCAAATCACCATGGAAGGAATGAAATCACACAGAGGCCCTCAAAACCAGAGGGTTCCTCGAACCCTCTGGTTTCTCTTCTGACAACTTACCTTTTCAGCACTATGTTGTCTGCCATGTCAGGCAGTAAGAGAGCCTTTTGTTACATCTCCTTCAAGAAGATATGGCCCCGCACTTATAACCTCAACAGAGAGCAGCCCTACTGTATCAGGGTTACTTCTGCACAATGACAGATGAGCGCGGCCTGTCGTCCACCGGCATGCAGGGTGCTCCAGTCCTGACCACCCCCCGGCAGAATCTTCACGCAGATGCATATCAATAACACTGGTTCCTGAGGCCTCCATCAGAGTAATCTGACCAACCAGAACACCCAGATTACGCCTGTCATCAATATAAGGACCAACAGCATCAGCGGGGCGACCGGAGCGTGAGGCAATGATAACTTCCCCGACACATGCCGGCAGCATAAAAATAACCTTATTCCCTACCTGACGTGCAGGGCGGATAAGCATGTTATTACCAGCAATAAGATGCAGGTCGGCATCAGTCGTTAAAGCGGGCATATGACCGTTAAAATCAAGTCCCATTTCACCTGCCCGTTCATTAAGACGATGAAACAAAGGCTCAGCAAATTCACGGCTCACATCCAGTACGGCAGCAGCGTCCTCTTCCCACAGCTTCGCTCTCGGGCTCAGAGTGATAACATTTGTATCCTGACGGAAAACATGACGGTTACCCGTATCAAGGTAGCTTTCTGTCAGCATACCGTTTGCCATGATGACAGAGTGGTCTTCTGTTTCAATATGGAAATACTCGTAAGAAGCAAACGATGTATCATAGAAGATCGACCGGCCATTAACGAGCATACGAGCCGGGATAAATCTGTTTTCAAAAAACAGACAATGTTCAGAAGTCACCAGCAGGTCTTCAAAAGGAACACCAGGGGCAACAGCATCTTTTACTATACGCACCGGATACCCGGCCTCGTCATGCGATTTACCACGACTGATGAAACGATGTGCCCTGCCCGCCCACGAAATTTTATTACTGCTGGCCACACCATTCTGCCAGGTGAGAATATCATCACCTTCTCTCAGGTTTTGCACAGCAACAGTGCCATCAGGCGTTTCTATTAATGCACCTGCCAGAAAGCATATTTCATAAATCAGGTCATCATCTGTCGTTGAAGCCAGTTTATACCCGACACTCTTCACACCCACGATATTAACAGTGACTGTTGAACCATCTTTCAGTGTGAACATCACATGATTTTCATCAGGATATTGAACGGTTACAACATCATCAGTTTTCACACTCTCAAAAGTAACACCATCCGTGATCCCGGTACCCGACTTTTCTGAGAAACCCATGATCACTGTATTCGGGTTACCCTGACCCGTAATAATCAGACTATTGTTATCATCACCGTTAAGCGTAACTGTTCCGCCCGCTGTGGAAGGAATGGTAACAGTGGCACCGCTGGTTGTTATGATATTGCCCGAAATAACACTGCCTGCATCAGCTGTGAGTATGGCGCCACTGCTGATTGTTGTATCACCTACCGTACCACCTGAGGCAACATACACAGACCCGCCACCGCTGACCGCAGTTGTCATTGCAATACCACCGGACGTAATATCCAGTACACCGCCACTTGAAATAAACGTGCTGACAGCTGAACCATTACCACTGACTGTAATCGTCCCCGAATTACCTGCATCCCCCCCGGACAGAACACCACCTGAAAGAACGTTGATAGCACCACCAGACACAGCAAGTTTGGAAGCCGAATGATTCGCAGCAAAATTATTACCAACGTTAAGCGTGCCACCAGCAAGCAATGTCGTATAAGTTGTTACTGCACCGGCTGAAACAGTCAGCTCACCACCGCTGCTAATATTGGATGATGCGACTGTACCCCCCGAAAGGGCTGTAACAGCTCCACCACTAAGGATAGATGTAGCCGACGTCACCCCAAGAACGGCCAGCGTACCGCCACCTGAGACAATCGTGCCGGAAGCAACGCCGCCACTACTTAAATTAATAGTACCACCGGAAAGCGCATCCCCACCGGATAAAGCTCCTCCGGAGAGAACATTAATAACCGCGCCTGATGAAGCAGTTAAATAACGGTTATGATTAGCAATAAAATTTCGAGCTAAATTAAAAGTTCCGCCGGCATTAAGGTCATTTAAATTCCCAAAACCACCAGAAAAATAATTTAACGTACCACCACTACCAATAAATGTTGAAGTAACAGAACCACCAGAAGAAGCTGTAATAACGCCACCACTACCAATGGTTGCCCCAGCTATTGTTCCACCACTTGTTACTGTAGCTGTCGCACCACTAAGAATAGTTGTCGCAGAAGCTGTCCCCTGCACCGCCATTGCGGCACCACCAGCCAGTAACCCGCTCAGCTCTGTACCGCCAGCGCTAACTGTAATCTGACCTGAGAGCAATGCACCATTTGCCGCACTCAGGGTCCCACCACTTATCATTCTAGCTGAATTAACAGCTCCACCATCAGAAACATTAAGTGTACCACCACCTGAGACGACCGTATCAGCGACTGAACCGCCGCTACTAACGTTGATCCGGCCGTTAGAAGCAACATCACCCGCAGAAAGCACACCACCTGAAAGCACATTAATGGCCCCCAGATGCACCTGCATAGCGTAAACATGCCCTGCATTATAATAAGTGCCGAGATTAACTGTTCCTCCGGCATAAATATTCATGCCAGAAGCAACAGAGCCTGAAAGAAGAGTAACAACACCAGTACTTAGAACAGTCGCAGTGGTCAGATACCCACCAGACGAAACCGTAACAGCACCACCACTGCTAATTGTCGTAGCAGAGGCAGTGCCGGATACAGCCATAGTACCACCGCCAGAGACGATCGTGCCCGAAGCTACACTGCCACTGGTAACGTTAATTGTACCGCCTGAAGCCACATCACCAGATAAAAAAGCACCACCGGACATCACATTAATAACGGCACCTGAACTGGCCGTATGATAGTCATGATGTGCAGCAGCAAAACTATTCCATACATTAAGAGTGCCGCCAGCAGAAAGGATTGTATTATTTGTAGTTGCACCTGATAAAATATTAAATATACCACCACTACTTATATTAACTATATTTGTACTTCCACCAGAAGACAAAACAATCTCACCGCCACTCAGAGCGGTTGATCCGGAAGCTACACCACTGATATTAAAAAGCCCGCCACCGGAAACAATCGTACCAGAGGCCACTGCTCCACTGCTAACGTTAATCGTACCGCCAGAGGCCACGTGGCCTGAAACAATAGTACCACCTGACGATACATTAATTTCTGCACCGGAAGAGACTGTTAATGATGTCTGATATTGAAAATCATAAGTTGTTTGATTGCCAATATTAATAGTACCACCAGCGAGTAAGCTGGTATATGTCCCGGTTCCACCTTCAGTAAATTCGAGCAACCCGCCACCTGACACAATTGTCCCAATGGCCTTTGCTCCCTTGCTAACATTAATCGTACCGCCAGAGGTAACATCACCCGCTGAAAGAGTGCCTCCGGACATGACATTGATTAACGCGCCTGAACTCGCAAGCTTAGTAGTCTGATGCTTTGCATTAAATGTATCACCAATATTCAGTGTACCACCAGCAAGCAATGTTGTATCTGAACTATAGCCGCTGGCCAAAATTGTCAGTGTACCCGATCTGCTTATCGTCGTACCTGATATATATCCACCAGAAGAAACAGTAACCGCTCCGTCAGAAACAATTGTCACTCCATTATAAGAACCACCGGAAAAAACAACTGCTGACGAATAAGTTCCACCACCAAAGTTACCTGGAGCCGTGGTGCCGCTAACAGTATCAATAACATACAAAGTACCACCTGAAACGACACTCATTATACTTCTCCGGCAATTAAAAGATAATTTAGAAAAACACTACACAACAATAAATAAAATGTGTCATTATTTTTTTAACAAAATGATAAATTAAATAAAAATCTTCGTGATACTCAATGTAAATTAATTTTTATTCATAATTTGAGAGCATAAACTTGTAATCATGACATTCTCTTTTTTACATACCGTAAAAAGGTGAGCTTCCATTTTTCATGACTGGAAATGAATGAAATGACGAGCATCTCAGAGTCATACCACAGAGACTTCTCACTCACAGGAAGCTTTCTGAATTCCCGGACTGTTTAACCGGTGACAGAAGATATTTCATTAACCAGAAGACAGCATCTGCACCAGCAGTGTGCAGAACACACAGAACGATGAGTATAGGTCACGTGCTTTTGTCATGGGGATCATCGGAAAAAAAGAGGCCATTTTCACCCGTCAGGCGCCAGAACGAAGCCTGCCTCCTTTAGCCGCACGCACAGCCTGACGTAATGGACAGTTGAACTGACAGAATACAGAAACAGCTCAGGCGGTGCAGGAAGCGTTACTAAAAACCAGACCAGCAACGCCTGAGCACAGAGAGCTGGTTCAGAAACTCGCACATCTGCTTCCCGTCAGGATATTCCTGCCCCCGGCAGCTGAAGCCTGAACCGAAACAAGAAGTGACGTGCAAAAACGCACCAGAAACGTGGAAACCACCCCCAATATAAAAGAAGAAAGGCAGCTTTGAGGAAGGGATCATAATGTCCGATGTCCAGTTATGGGATCAGAAATTTGGCATTAAAATCGACTAAAAATATTTCTTCCAATTGTTGTTATTTTAGGCTCAGTAATCATTCCTTGAGATAGAAGAAGAAGTCTGCTGCGATATGAATTGCAGAAATGATAGACTGTGAGTTTGATGTGCTCTCTGAGTATATAATATTCCGGCATATAAATATCGTCATTGAACTTTCATTCGTTGAAGCTGTAAGTTTATCGTAACTCCTGTGGCTACAAGTTAACCAGACCAATAAGGACACAACTATGCACAGTAGCGACAAAACCTTCCTGAATGACAATATGAGAGAACAAATTCGCCGGGAGATCATTGATGACCTCGATGAAGAATTTGAATTATCACTGGAAGAAGACATAGCTGGTGGCCAGCTGGATGAAGCTTCACGTGCCTTCAGACGTACCTACTTTCACGAACTGGTACGCCTGCAGGGGGAGCTGGTTAAACTACAGGACTGGGTCAAGAACACAGGACACAAGGTCGTTGTCATTTTTGAAGGACGGGATGCGGCCGGCAAAGGAGGGGTAATAAAACGTATAACACAACGTTTAAATCCCCGTGTTTGTCGTGTTGCAGCCTTACCAGCCCCTAATGATCGTGAGCGAACACAATGGTATTTTCAGCGTTATGTGTCACATCTTCCCGCAGCAGGAGAAATCGTATTATTTGACAGGAGCTGGTACAATCGCGCTGGTGTTGAGCGTGTTATGAATTTTTGTAGCGATGATGAATACGAAGAATTTTTTCGTGCCGTACCTGAATTTGAACGAATGCTGGTGCGCAGCGGCATACAAATTATAAAATACTGGTTTTCTATCACTGATTATGAACAGGAAAGCCGTTTCCGCGCCCGCATTGAAGACCCCCTTAAACAGTGGAAACTTTCTCCCATGGATCTTGAAAGCCGCCGCCGCTGGGAGGACTATACCCTTGCTAAAGAGATTATGCTGAAACGATCGAACATACCAGAAGCACCATGGTGGGTTGTACAGGCTGTTGACAAAAAACGGGCACGCCTGAACTGCATCTCTCACTTACTGGCACAGGTACCATATGAGGCAGCGCAACACCCTGATATTGTATTACCAGAACGCATTTTTCATCCTGATTATGAACGCAAGCCTATTCCCGAAACTATGCTTGTACCAGAGCTGTATTAAAATATTTATATAAAAAAGAAAAATAGTTTAGCCAGGCGAGCCATATGATATGGCTCGCTTTTTTACGTTTCAGGCCATGATATAAAACAAACAGGCAGACACAACTATCGTAACAGGTAACGTCGTAAGCCAGGCGAGTGCAATTTTACTCAGGGTTCGCGCATTAATACCACTTCCTGCTGCAACCATTGTTCCCGCAACGCCAGAAGTAATGATATGTGTAGTGGAAACGGGAAGTCCTGTATAACCAGCTGTGGCAATTAACCCTGCGCCAACCAGCTCAGAAGCCGCTCCCTGTGCGGGTGTCAGATGTTGCTTTCCAATCCCCTCCCCCAGGGTTTTAACAATACGACGATAGCCCACCATTGTACCTATACCCAGGCACAGTGCGCTAAGAATACGTACCCACATCGGTGCATACTCTACACTGGGGCGTAAACGACTGGCTAATTTTTTAGCCTGTATCCGTTCAGCACCTGACGCCGCGGGGTTTGCGCTGACATCCTGAACGCCTGAAAGGATCTGATACACATCTCCTCTCACTACTGATGCTGTAACAGGAACGGATGGATTACTCAGACGTTCAACTGATTCAAGCGCATCCTGACGAAAATTAAAGCGATCATACTGAGCAATAAGCGGGCGAGCCTCAATAGCAATGCCAGCCAGCTCAGAACGATTGATAGGATGGCCAGGATTCATAGCAAATGATGCCGGCAACAAACCTATAATTGTCAGCATAATTAAACCGATACTTTTCTGACCATCATTGCTGCCATGTGAAAAACTAACTGAAGTACAAGTTAAAATTAAAAGACAACGCACAACCGGATGCGGTTTATCATCCTGATCAGGCGGAGTGAATAATGCTGGAAGTTTTACAGAGGCACGGATGAGGAGATACAGAATTCCTGCGAGAATAAACCCTAAAACAGGCGAAACAGCCAGGGCACGCAGTACTTTCCAGATCTGGCTCCAGTCAACCGAATGTCCCAGATCACGGGCATGCAAAAACGAATCACCAATAGCTACACCGATCAAAGCACCGATTGTGCAATGAGATGAAGAATTGGGAATACCCAGCCACCAGGTCAGCAGGTTCCATGCCAGCGCAGTACCAAACAATGCTGCAAGCATTGGTACTGCCGGATTACCATTAGGCGGGGTCAGCACATCGGGCGGAAGCAGTTCTACAAGGGCGTAAGCAACAGAAATGCCACCCAGCAGCACACCGACCAGATTCATTAACCCAGACCAAATAACAGCAGTACGCGGTTTTAGAGATCGTGTGTAAATAACAGTCGCAACTGCGTTAGCTGTATCATGAAATCCATTAGCAAATTCAAAGACACAAACAAGGACAAAACAAATTATCAGGGCAACAACAGATGCCGTTGATGATGGAGCTAATTGCAACATGAGCACTCCGGATTCAGAAAAATGATTTCCTGTCTATATCCGTCATTAATCATATTATTAACAGATCATGATTTATAATTTCTTAATATATTCATAAAATTCTTATGAAAAATTTTTACATGATAATTATACAATGCGGGCAGATTAAAATTTTAATCTGCCCGTTAAATTTATTAAAAATTTATATCGTTTTTAATCAGTTATATTCTACACCTGGTTCAGGTCCGGAGCTTTACTGATATAAGGAAGTGTATCAGAACCTGAATTTTCTGAAGAAGAAGATGTATCATCTTTCTTTTCTGATTCTTCATGATTTTCAACGCTCATAACCATACTTGTTAAACCTACACCCGAACTCAAAACCCCCAGCGCAAGTGTCAGCGGCTTAAGAGATTTGTCAAGGCGGTCACCATAGTCTTTAATGCTTTCTCCTGGCTGTTTTTTTAAAATATTTATTATTGTATCTTCATTTTTTGTTTTAAACCCTTTAAAATTACCAGGTTTTACAGCAGAAGATTCGGTTGTAGCATCCGATACCAGACCTTCATCACGCCCTGCAAGCTCTTGCTGATTTTTCACTGAACCAGAAGCAGATTGTTCCGTATTTTCATTCGACGCTAAATTTTCTTCCTGAGACGGCTCCTCCACCACACCAGATTGTTCCGCATTTTCATTCGACGCTGAATTTCCGTTAGATGGTGTAAAATGATTAGAAAATTCTTCACTATTTGTATTATTTACAGAAGCATCCGTAATTTCATCATCAGCATCTCTATTTTCGCTGGCTATCTCGGAAACACCTGTTTCCCTAGAAAAAATATGTCCCATTTATTTATACCCCTCTACTGCCATTACCGTACACATCAATACTTCAGAACCATAAGGCATCCAGAATAATCCCTGGCTTTGCTCATCTTTTTTAAAAGGCAAAGCTGTCCTTATCCTGATTTCAAAATGTCGAATTTTCTAAAACTATGAACATATCAGAAATAAAAACCCGACATATACCTTTGTTAAAAACCTAACCTAAAATACAACACGCCGGTAAATAACATGATGTTTTTAAAATTATAAATGATTAACAACAGTAATTAATCTGGTTTCTGGCAAAGTATCAGATGTAGAAACAGTATTCTCTGGCCGGTGATTCACGACTGTAATAACTCTTATATCTGACGTGGTATGTAATGCAGATGTTTCAGAATTTTCTGATGGTTTAGAATTCTGCATCACAGTAATCGTTTTTATATGTGGATTATTTTTAGCGCCGTCAGAACCAGTCAGCTCATTTAAAAGCTCTGTAAACACAGCTTCCAGTTTAGAATCTGAGAGATTTTCAGTGTTACCTGAAGAAGGCTGTGATAACGCACTGCCCTGCGCTGAAGATGTATCAAGAGCTACCATTTTTCATCACCTTTATTTAAAAACCACTGAATTTATTATTAAATTCAGATGATACTGGAGTAGTCAGGTGGATAATCAATAAAATGATTAGGCATCCCGCGTAAATTTGTAAGACTTATGCTGATACTTGCTGTCTCACCTGTTACGTGATGCCACCAGCCTGCCGGAATATAAAGCATGTCGCCCGGCTCAACAGTAATATCGATTGCCGCAGCATTTCTGAACTCTGCATGTTGCTCAGGGATGTTCTGCGTCGGATCTACCGGGCTGAAAATCCACCTGTCATTACACATATAAGGGACCTGAGTTGCCGGGTAGAGACGAAATCTTTTACGACCGTAAATCTGACAAAACAGAATATGATTCAGGTCCTGATGCATCCCCGTTACGATGCCTTCAGGCCCCATCCATAAAAACATAGATTTCGCTAAATATTCACTATTAAGGTATGAATCCCCTATATTACCAATCTGCTCTCGCAATGCTGCGAATGGCGACTGATCGAGAAAAAAGTTATTAGCCGTCAGATAAAGGTCATTCCCCCTGCCATGAAGCATAGCAGAAATAAGCTCTTCAAAAGGAATGAAACGCTTAAGCTTCTCACCTTTCTCTTCATATGCACTTTCACCTGTTCGGCCTGCCTGCACCTGTATTTTTGTGCCAGCCCCGACAAGCTCAAGTAACGACTGAGGTGTCCAGTGGCGGGCTGCCCAGTGGTCAAAGCCACCGCTAAACAAACCGGCACGGTTTATCGACAAAAAATTCTGAATAAATGTTTTATAGGCAGGCAGAGTTTCTTTTTTAAGGCGAAAATAATCGCTGTTCATACGATGATAAAAGTCAAGCGTTTTCAGCAATGATTCACGCTTTCTGGCCACTACCATACAACGCCGCGCTGCATATGTGTACGGACTGTTTTCTGCCTGTGCTATCTCACGATCAGCAAGCTCACCAGGTGTATTACCATTGATAAGAATTGTTCTTATCTGCCCGGCCGTATAGCCCTTTGCCAGGCTTTCGGCGATCCAGACCTGAACAGAGCGGGAAAGAACCTGTGTTTGTACTCTCTGCTCTGGTCGCGATAAATGTTTTTCGGCAGACGTCAGATTCATTCCACTAACCTGTTAACACACCATAAATCGCTGTCACGGTTTCACCGCAACGGCTTGGCTATGTCACAGAAAGCTGACCCGGACCTGACGTGTAACATAATCTTAAAAAATCTATATTAAGAAAATACTTTTAATATTGGTATTATAAAATCCGCCTGATTTTCTCAGCGCTCTGTTATGTGTCATAATAAAGGTTTCTACATGCCGCGGTCCTCTTTGCCACTCACAGCTTTATCCAGAGTGGTCATTGCAATTTTTGCGGCAACGCTCCTTGCCGGGTGCGTCACAAATAATTCACACAACCTTTCAGATGCAGCCCGACAACAAAAGGCTGCTCATAACCCAGACGCTATGATGAGAATAGGCACCAGTGCTGAAACCCGTGGTGACTGGGCTGCGGCTGCCGTATTTTACGGCCACGCGATGCAACTACGCCCTGATAATGCTGACTATGTCATAGCTTATGCCAATGCTCTTATGCATAATGGTCATGCAGAAGAAGCAATCAATGCTATTCATAAAGCTGAAAACTATTCATCTGATCATAACAAAATACAGCTTACACTTTTCCTTGCCCGCCTGCTCAATACAGCGCGCCGCTCTCAGGAAGCCATTGCAGCTCTACACCCTCTGATAGAACAACACCCTGACTCGGCACCTCTTCGTGTTGCACTCGGCGTCGCCTATGAACTGTCAGGAGATTCACCAGGAGCACAGCAGGCCTACCTGACGGCTTTAAAAATTGACCCGCATAATATTGCAGCACGTAATAATCTCGCTCTCTCTGAAGCGCTGGACGGACAGAACGAAACAGCCCGTAAAGCACTTCTGGCCTTGCGCACGGAAGCTGTAGAAACAGGAGCCCCCGCCAGCTCACTCGCCACCATTGATGGAAACCTCGCTATTGTTTATGCGCTTGAAGGTAACCTCACTGATGCGCGCCAGGCCGCACAGGGTGCTGCCCTTAATAGCGAAGAGACAAGACAAAATATGCGTTTTTATTCGTTTCTCCACGCATCTCAGGGAACAGAGTCTGCATCATCATCTGTGTTATCAGACTGACCTGCTGTTCTGGCCGCAAGCGGTGTTGTTGTCGTGGTCTCAGCCGGCATCGTCTGGCTTGCAGGTGTCAGACTGCTATCACTCCCGCCGGCTGAACCAGAAGCACCAGAAACTGAACCTGAACCTGTCTGCGATACAGGCTGCTGCTGGTTATTTTTATCCGCCCCCTGCTCCCACAATTCAACAACCCGGCCAAATCTTGCCCCGTTAGCAGGTTGCAGATGCGCCGGCTGAACCAGATCTCCCGGATTATCAATTTCTTCAGCCAGTGCACTGGCCTGCACACATGATCCGGTAGCAGACAAGCTGTTCGAGACATCTCCTGTCCAGCTTTTATGAACAGCCAGGCCGCAGTCAGGCCGCGCGACGAGGTAACGTCTCATCACCAGCATATCTGCCGGTGAATCCACATAATAAATCCGGGCAGCATTAACACCTGCATGGGTTAACATATGCCTTATTGTTTCAGCCTGCTGTTTATTAACGCTGCTAAGTGTCACATGCAGTTTTTGCGGGTCATTTATTTTTGCCAGTGCCTGCGCCACGGCCTGATAAGCCCCCTCCTCTGACAGCGATATGCTGATGTCATTCTCTCCCACGAGTAATGGCGGCGGTTTGTTACCCTGACGTGCCCAGTGCATATCACAACCAGCGACAAAAAACGGAAGCAGAGTCAGTAAGATGTATTTTTTCATTGATACAGAAACCCTCCTGCACCCTGCAGATGCGGTGCGCGCAGGGCATCAATATCACCATGCGTGGCACTGGCAGTACGATGTAGCAAAAGCGCCTCAAAAGCTGATGCTGGCCTGATATAATCAGTCGGCAACACAGGTACATGATCAGATGGATGCACAATATAAGCTGTTACAACAATCAGCAGCTCACTTTCATTGCGTTGAAAAGACGTAGAACGGAACAACGCTCCCAACACAGGAATATCACCCAGCCCGGGCACTTTCGAAATTGTATTACTCGCATCATTAGAAATCAGACCACCAATGGCAAAACTCTGACCGGAGGCAAGCTGTATAGTGGTATCGGCCCTGTTTGTACGAATTGCCGGCACGATATTCCCGCTTCCGCCGGAGAGGGAATACGCCCCATCAACAGCTTCCATCGACACCGTGCTGACTTCAGGTGCTACGTGCATGCTTATAGTACCGTCAGACAGAACCGTCGGTGTAAAGTTTACACTTACTCCATAATTTTTATATGTAATGCCAACCGAACCAAGCCCCTGAGGCACCGGAACAGGGAACTGCCCGCCGGACAAAAATTTTGCGGTTTCGCCCGACATTGTTGTCAGATTAGGCTCCGCCAGCATTGTTGCCAGACCTTCCGTCGCCATAGCGTCGAGGGTGCCAGTTACTGATGAGCTCCCGTTAGTATAACTGCCTGATAGTGTATTTGTTGCACTTGATACAGTTTTAATGGCACTGGGCAATTCGCTCAGACCACCGGTAGCCGCTCCGATAGCAAAAGACCCCACACCGTTAAAAACGGTTGTCCAGTTAAACCCAAGGTCCTGCGATACCTTACGCTGTACTTCGGCTACTCTGACCTGCAGGTTAACCTGCACAGCCTGGCTTATGGTCAGCCGGTTTATAATCTGCTCTCCCGGGCCCGCATACTGACGCGCAAGTGCGGTCAGATGCGCTGCTGCCCGTGCATCTGGCACCCGACCGGACAGAACAACACCCTGAGGTGAATTTTCTACCTGGATATTCTGCCCGCCTTCAGCCTGAATAGCCTGATGCATAGCATCCATATTAAAAGTGACTGTTACGTCACCCGAAATCATTTTCCGGCCACTCTGATCAAGCACAATAAAGGTGGTATGACCGGGCTTTTTACCAAAAATAAAGAGGTTGTTATTATCGGTATACTGTACGTCCATAATTGCCGGATCAGCAATCATAACATTTGCCACCTGTCCGGGCAGAGAGATGAGCTGCCCGCCGCCGACTGTCAGCGTCATATTATGAATGCCCTGAACCTGCCGGGCACTGAGAGAAGAACTAAGTGCCAGCATAGTCGCTGAAGCAGTGCATAAAAGCCTGACAGGCCTGATTGCCATGCGAATATGCCAGATTTTTTTTAAAAACATTTTATTGCTAACCACACTCTGCAGCCAGCCGGTAACCAACGCCTCGCACGACCTCAATTTTCACATGCGAGCCAGCTTTAGCCAGCTGCCTGCGGATACGGCTGACACGTACTTCTAAAGAATTTGGGCAATATTCTGCCAGTGCACCATATACATCGTGTTCAAGCCCGGCACGTGGCACCACACGCCCCCGACGACGCATAAGAGCTTCAAGAATAAACGTTTCGCGTTTCTGAAGCTGCAAAGCCAGGCCACCCACTGACACTTCACGCGTGAACGGACAAAGCGTGACATCACTAAATTTATGATAATCATTGGTCTGCACACGAGAGCGACGTAAAACGGCACGAATACGGGCAATAACCTCACGTGGTGTAACTTCGCGCGTTACGCTGTCATCCGCTCCTGACTCAAGGGCAATAATTCGCTCTTCAGGTGTGTCTGTAATCAGCAGAAGAAAAGTGTCCTCAGCAGCACCCCTGATAGTTTTCCTGTCTCGCCACCACGTCTTATAATCACCATCATACACGCGGGGGTCAAAAATAACGGCATCATAATGCCCCTGTGTCAGGGCATAGCTGGCATCTTCAAACATAATAAAAATATCTGTACCAAAACCAGCATGATGTAAGTGCTTTGCCAGACTGTTTGCAAAGCTCTGATCGGGTGACATGATCATCAGTCTCATGATCTTCTCCTGCCTCGTCCTTTTACCCGGGCTATTTTCCTGCAATAGCCTTGTCATTTCCAAAAAAGCCCATCCCGACAGAACCAACAGGATGAACCGGAAATTCTTCAGCCAGATCCTGATAAGAAAGTACGGCGTTATCGAAGCCGTTACGCATCAGAAACCCTCTGACAAACCGACGTGTATCCACTGAACACACCACAACTGGTTTTGTAATTTCAGTGTCTTCACCCATGTTACCCTGGGCTGCATTAAGGCAGTCACGCACTGCATCAAGCAGGTTTTGTGAGGCATCTGCCTCCAGCGCAAGAAATGCTCCTGAAGGTGCCTCACGAACAGATTTACGAATGATTTCATCTGCTTCATGCGTCATAACAACAGCAGCAATAGCCTTTTGTGCAGAGGCATAACGATGACATATCTGACGCGATAAAGCCTGGCGTACATGCTCTGTCAGTAACGGCGCTTTGCTCTCTTTCTCGCCCCACATCACAAGTGTTTCAAGTATCAGGCGCATATTGCGTAATGAAACATCTTCTTCCACAAGGCGGCGCAATATTTCTGCAAGACGCTGCACCGGCACAATTTTCAGAACCTCACGCGTCAGGTCTCCATACTCTTTTTCCACGCGCTGAATAATATGTCTGGTTTCCTGTAAGCCGACGAAACGGCCAGCATGCCGGCGCATGGCCGCACGGAAGCGAAAAACTATAACCCCGACATAATCATAAAACCCGATACCTGCTGCTCTGAGACGTCCTTCTTCCGCCATAGCAACCCATACTGAAGGCCCGGACGTTAAAAGAGGCTTTCCCTCCACCCCTTCAATTCCGGCGAGATCAAGATGCACAGGATCATCATACAGCACGAATGCATTGCGATACATTTCATGCTCTTCAATCGGGACATCTTCGAGATCAATTGAAAACCGTAAATCATCCGTATGACCAGCAGTGCGCACGCATGGAGCAGGACAACTGAAACCAAACTCTTTTTCAATGTCAGAACCAGCACGGGCCAGAAAGCGCTCAAGACGAGAGCGATCACACACAGCGGCCATCCCCGGGGTCAGGGTAATAGCCAGCAATGACGTAAACTGCTCACCGGGCTTTAATTGCCCTTCAGGAACGGATATTTCAGGAAAAATTCCATCAGCAAGCTCAGATTCATCTACAGATTTTCGTCGTGTCAGCTTATCAAAAATAGCTTTCCAGTCAGGACGACTGCCGCAAAAGAAGAGTAATGCCAGAACAAAAAATACAGATTTAGGAAAACCAGGGATGAGCCCCATTGCCAGCAATATACATGATGCCACGCGCAGCGCGCCTTTATGCGATGTCAGCTGGCCTGCCATATCACGCCCGAGGTCAAGACCATGCCCCCCGACACGGGTAACAACAATTGCCGCAGTAATTGACAACAGCAAGGCCGGAATCTGAGAAATAAGCGCGTCACCAACAGTCAGCAGCGTATATGTGTGCATGGCTTCACTGGCAGACAGGCCACGCTGTGCAATACCAATGCTAATACCCCCCACAAGGTTCACAATAATAATAATTAACCCTGCAATAGCATCGCCTTTTACAAATTTTAGCGCACCATCCATTGCGCCATGTAACGCGCTTTCACTCGATAATTCGGCTCGCCTTCGCCTTGCCTCAATAGCATCGATGTCACCAGAGCGCAGATCGCTGTCAATGCTCATCTGTTTACCTGGCATGGCATCAAGCGTAAAACGTGCACCAACCTCGGCTACACGTTCAGTACCTTTTGTAACAACGATAAACTGAACAGTCGTTACAATTGCAAAAATGACCAGACCAACAACAATATTCCCCCCGATAACAAACTCGCCAAAAGTTTCGACAATCGTACCGGCATCAGCAGTCGTGAGAATAAGGCGGGTCACCGTGACCTCAAGAGCCAGGCGAAAAACTGTAGAGATCAGAATAATACCAGGCAAGGCCGTCAGATCGAGGGGGGAGCGCAGATATACTGCAACCATCAGCAGCAGAACAGATAAGCTCAAATTGCAGCCAATAAGTATATCGGCCAGAGCCGCTGGCAATGGCATGATCAGCATGCCGATAGTCAGCATAAGAACCAGAACAAGAGCCAGATCCTGACGCTGGCTCATAACACGGAAAAAAGGTGTCAGAGCCTTCATCAGCGCAGAGCCCGCGTATAACAGGCAAAAGCCGCACGGGCCTCCTCCAGGCGCCCAAGCTGATGCAACGCACGTGCCCGCAACAGAGTATGAGCATTATCAGAAACGGGCCTGATCTCTTCAAGACGGTCCAGAACGGCGAGAGCCAGCTCGCCCCGTCTGATCATTGTATAAACATGCGCCAGCATACGCAGGCTTTCGCAATCATCAGGCTGCTGAGAAATTACCAGCAGCAGCATTGGCAAAGCCCGCCAGTTACGACCACAGCAAATATACAGATAAGCCAGAGAGACCAGAAGATCGCGCTGATCGCGCTCCATCACATTATCCGCCAATTATATTGCTG
The DNA here is from genome assembly GCF_002153485.1 of Acetobacter sp. DmW_043. Classification (NCBI taxonomy): domain Bacteria; kingdom Pseudomonadati; phylum Pseudomonadota; class Alphaproteobacteria; order Acetobacterales; family Acetobacteraceae; genus Acetobacter; species Acetobacter sp. DmW_043. Next base: position 16,617 of record NZ_JOMN01000023.1, read on the forward strand.
GAAGCATGAAGTAACCTGTCGAGACTGGCGATTTCATGACGTAATGTATCAAGACCGCCAGGCACAACCGGTGCCGTATTAGCATGCGAAGATATCCGTGCTTCCAGACGCCGCAAAAGAAGCCGCCTCTGCGCAGGCATCAGCACAGCGGGGTTACAAATATGCGGCATAATATGCGTAAAAACAGCGTTAATAACACTCGGCGGGTCTATGCTGTCGGTTATTTCATCCTCAGCAAAAAGCGCTTCCTGAACTGACGCAACCTCTGTTTTCAGTAAAGGATCATCACTTTGCACAGATACATCCTGCAAAGCACGATCGAGCCTGACAGAGCCTCCGCCATCAATCCTTTGAAACACATAGACCTCATATCGCTATCGCACCTCAGACTCGCAGATCAGTAACGAACGTTAATGATTTGCGAACCTTTACTCATAACTATGCGATGAGATCTGATTTCTAAAAGAGACAATCCTGTTACAATTTCTGATCCGGCTTTATAACGCTGGGCATGCACAACGATATTGGGGTTCTTCCCGGTCCATACCGCCTGCACAGGCAGGTCGGGTGGCGGACTGTCTGACCCGACAGTAACCTTAGAAATCCAGACATACTGCGTGCCAAAAGCAGAATCGAACCATTTTTCTATTATATGAAATTTTGCCATATCCTGCGCCGGCAGAGTGCCCTCAACAGTCACAACACCTGACTCAGCACTGACTTTAAGAGCTGACAGGCGCTCGCGGGCAATGGCACTTACAACCTTTTGCCCCAGGGCCGCATCGCTTAACGTGGCCTCTCTGATCAAAGATCCGGTCCCGACATTATCAGCGCTCTGGCTGGCTGGTGGCACAAACGGCTTCTCTTTACCCATCGCGTCAGGGTGTAATGCTGCCTGACACAAAAGAATTCCCAGAACCACGGCAACCCCACCGGCAATTAACACAACCGGATTGAGCTTTTTTGTCGATCTGTTTTTTTCTGAAACCTCAGAAAACTGCGCAGACAAAGTAGAAACATCACCAACATTCTGCCTGGAGCACAGCGCAATTGTTACACCTGCAACCCTCAGACCCGCAGGTGCTCTGATCTCTCTTTTTTCATGCACCGCCAGCGGTGCATCATCAACAAAGACATCTGAACTGAGAGCTGTGACTGAAAAAATATCAGGTCCGATACGCTCTACAGACACATGCCGGGCAACAATGCCCTCATCAAGCAAGGCCATACCGGCTTCAGGGCCGGAGCCAATCACCACCGGGGCACCACTGGCAGAAATCATTTTTGCTTCAGCATGCAAGCCATTATGCACCTGTAACATAAAAGAATTTTCTGCGTTCATAACTTTACGGCAACCCCTCATCAGATGCAAAAATGGTCTGCCAGGCAGAAATATTCCCCCTTGCAGACCATTTTCTGCTTAGTGCAGATCAGTCTTTCGTGAAGGAAGACTTGGCATTGCTTTCCATTGTCTGAGCAAAGTCGTTAGCAAACGTCTGAGCGTTAGAAATTTCAGACATTTTTTCCTGCTCCTGCAGGTTTTGATCTTCCATAGCTTCAGATTCCTGCATAACCTGGCTCATTGTAGAATCTGTATTAGAAGAAATTGAACCGCTCATTCTAAACTCCATTGGACAATAAAAAAACTAAGTGAAAAATATCAGTGTGTTACTGATACCTCTTTGAACATCAGAGATTTTCTTACGAAGAAGATGAACCACCTGATTTCATTTCTGACATAAGCTGGGAAATCATAGCCGCCATTTCCTCTGCAACCCCTTCCATTTCCTGCGTGCTGCTATCGGAAGATGCTGAAGAGGCAGCTGAAGTGCTGGTGTCTGAACTTTCACCTATTGCGGCTTCAAGGTCCTTGACAGCGGAAGAGCTGTTAAACGAACCTGATTCAGCTTCACTCGCAAGGTTTTTAGCCGTTTGTGCGAGCTGTGTATTGCCTGCGTTTGAGGCTTCGGTTGCCAGTGCATTAAAGTTATTGACTTCATCCGTCCCTGACTGACCGGACTCAAGACCACTCGCAATAGAATTTACGTTGTTTGTTATTGCATCAACGCTTTTTCCCTGAATGGCCGCAGCGATGGCATTGCTGCTGCCGCCCTGCTCGTAAGTGCCATCAGAGAGGCTGTTAGCAATATTTGTCGCAACGGAAGAATCAATACCGTCGCTCTGATTGCTGGCTTCAGACGCAACAGCCCGTGCATATTCCTGCAGCGTGTTGCCGTTTGTGCCTGTTCCATCGACCAGCTTTTTAAGCGTGGTCATATCCTGATCAAGATTACCTGTAACAGAAAGCCCGGTATCACCCACAGCTGTTGAATTAGCAGAATCCTGAGTTTCGGCCTGCTTTTCCATTAATTCAAGTAACTGAGAAAGAGCCTGCGCCATTTGCTGAGCAGTATCAGCACTCAGGTCCTGGTCAGACGTCGTGCTCCCGTCTGAATAACTACTTACGCCACTTGTCGCATCCATCGTCGTCACCATACTTTCCGACCCAGAGACTGAAACACCAGAGAACAGGGCTAACCTGCTCTCAGGTCCGATCTTTACCCGGCAACGTTTTTAAAAAACGCTACGTGGATCGGCCATAAGCTGGAAGTAATTGACTATTCTGACCAGAACCTGACGCAGTTTTGAGATGAGTTGATTTTTGACAAAAACGGTGCGGTTTCATCAAACTGTCATTTATTACTGAGGCACCTGCTGCACTGCTCCACCACGAAAAATAGTCACTGTCTGATGAGCCGCCCTGGTTTTCAATAACTGAATGGTCTGATCAATACGCTCAAGCATACGCGGTGGCCCGAAGGCCGTAACAGCATCACCATTACTATCTTCATGAACAGAATAATGTGGTTCTAACATTTTTTTGGCATCAATAGCCCGTCTCAGCCGTGCATAGGGCACACCATCCAGTGAAAATGTATGACTGGACGCTGCTGAAGCAGGCGTGATGTATAATGTATTACCATCGTAATACCAGTCCAGGTGGTATTCGGCAGTCAGGGCATCAAGAAATGCCATCGGCGTTGCCGCTGTAAACCCTGAACGGACATTCCCTTCAACTGAGGGGTCGATAATAACCCTTAAGTCCACATCTCCGCAAAACTGAGTAATCGCCTCAGATAATGTCTGATGAAGCACAGTATACCGCCCCTGATCTGGTAACGGCATCACCTCTGCCCGGGCTGTTGTCTCAACAGTTATGACTGCTATCAGAGCCAAAAAACCAGAAAGAAACGATGGATTTTTCCACCCTTTACGCAGTGTCATCAGCCTCATCATACGCGACTTAAATTTCTGCTTCATCGCTGCACTATATACCTCAAAAAAAGTACACGACAATCATTAAGCCCTCTTTCAAGCACTATAATATCAGGTCAGGTTCAGGTCAGGTTTAGTTGTTAAAAAATCATTGTGTGCAGAAGAGAAATGCTGTCTCCGGAGCAATACGTATGACAGGACTTGCAGGATTAGATGCAACATCTCTTGCGTCACCAGCACTGAATCAGGTTTCAGATGATATATCTCAGGGAGGGGGCGCACATGGCGTCCAGCAGCTTGCTTTTACTGAAATAACACCTGAGCAGACATCATTCATTACCGGTTCTGTTACTCCGGCAGATACACTCCGCGAGCATTTTCTGAGCGGGCTGGGGAAAATAAACAGCTCTTTTACCCATCTTGATTCTCTGGCTCCTGAAATGTTGCCTGATGGTACACAGCTTAGCCTTTCTTCATCGTCAAAATCCTCACCTTACGCTTCGGAAACACCTCTCTCATCTCTCACCTCTGCCACCGAAAAAGCACCGGGCGGAGATCATTCAAAGATCTTCGAAAAGGTCGAGCAGGAGGGAATTGCGATGTATAATGAGGCACTGAGCAGGCAGATGGCGTTTTCAAACGCTGAGTTTGAAACACATATTATTACTGTCTCTTCACAAAATATGACCTCTACCCTGAAGAGCCTGCTCACGCAGGGGGGCTGACATTATGCGCCGCTTTCAGGTCAGACTACCGGCCCTGCTTATTTTACTTTCACTCACAGGCTGTCAGACACAGCTGTACACCCATCTCTCAGAACGTGATGCCATGGAGATGACTGCCATCCTGCTCCATAACGGCATCTCTGCTGACCGGGTCATTGCAAAAGATGGCAGCTCAACCATTGAAGTGGCAGGCAGTCAGGTCGCAGATGCAGTCTCTGTTCTTCAGGCCAGTCATTATCCACGCAACGACTACGAAAGTATGGATAAAATCTTTCAGCAGCAAGGCATGATAAGCACCCCGACAGCTGAGCGCGCAAAACTATATTATGGCATCAGCCAGGAACTTGGACACACACTCAACGATATAGACGGCGTTATTGATGCCCGTGTGCATATAGCACCAGCCGTGAATGACCCTGTTACCGGTATAGATAAACCAGCGACAGCCTCGGTCGTTATACGCTATGATGCCGGCACTTCAATGACAGGGCTACTGCCCAAAATTAAGCTCATGGTCGCCAATGCAGTGCAGGACCTGGCCTATGACCGGGTTTCTGTGATCTTGCTGCCAGAAGCGTTGCCACACCTGCCTCAGGTTCAGATATCAAACCGAATGAGCCTGCCTGGTCTTCTGGGCTGGTTTTTTGCCTTGCTGTTTCCATGCGGTTATGGCGTGCATTACTGGTTACAGCGTCGCAAAAAACAAACATCTGACACAGGTTCCCAGCTCACCGTTTCACCACGTCAGACACCATGACAATGCCTGCGGCTCTGCCACCCACTGTGCAGATGATACAGAGTATGCACTCTTCTCATTTACAGCTGCGTCTGCCTGCGCTGCGCCGGGAAACTATTCTGCGCCTTCAGGCCTGCACCCGCCTGACTGGCAAACTGAGCGACCTCTTTCCTTCTGAGACGTTTCAACAGCCTCCCGCTGCACAGACAGCCTGCGAGGCACTGGCGTCGCAAACAAGTCATGTCATTATGCAGGCAGGTTATCGTATGAGCGCATTAACCTACTGGCGTGAACTTGCAAAACACGTTGATAAACACTCAGTCACACTGATTGACAGCGCTCTGGGGGCTGAGCTGCGCTTATCTGCCATACGGCTTGGCGCGCAGCTTGCCGGGCACTCTCCCTCGCCTCTTACCTCACCCCCCACATCGACCAGCCCGACAGAGCCGCAGGTTCTGATACGCACTCTTACGGATTTTGCTCACTCCTGCCTGGCACGCTGGCATATGACACTACGCGCTGAATATCGCCCCGTCGCGAGGCTCAAACTCCCTGCCACAAACCTGCCTCAGGCAGCAGCCGGGCATTTCGACCCTGTTATCCTGTATGTAGCGCAGGAGATAACAGGTCATGTCTGATAAAGTTTTTTCCCGCCTTCAGCCGGATCAGACCATTCTGCTACCCGAGCAGATGAACGCCTGGTGTGATGCAACTACTGCTTACAATGCTGCCATCAGCAACGCCAGGGCATTACTCTCTGCCGCGCAAAATGCCTATAACGAACAGTGCCTGCGCGGTTATCAGGAGGGATGTGACAAAGCTGCCGGAGATATGGCGCAGCGCCTGCTGGGTGCTGATCAGGCCGTGGCAAAAATTTTACAGGACCTGGAGCAAAATCTTCCCTCGGTCATTGCAGACGTAGTGGATGATATTTTTGGCAGGCTGGATATCAGTGCTGTACTCCCCCACGCCATTCGTCATACGCTCACAAAAATCAGACAAGGCACACTTGCAACCCTCAGAGTGGCACCCGATTGTGCGGAACTTATAAGACCTGTTCTCGCAGAACTCCCCCCTCCTGGGATTCAGCTGGAAACAGACCCTTACTTACCAGCAGGCCGATGCGTTCTTGAAAGTGAGCTGGGCGTGGCAGAGCTGGGGATAAAAGCACAGCTTGCTGTTTTGCGCGATTACCTTACCACAAAATGGTAAACCGTTATGACTGACCTGCCCCTCTCCCCCGCTGAGCTGTATAATGCGCAGCCGGATATAACAGAGCCTGCACAGCTGCCGGTGCGCTCTCTTGCTACTGCACTCGAAGCTGACTTTATAAACTTACAGGCCGGATTTAAAAAAAATATTAGTGGCAGTTTAGAAAAACAGTCAGGTCAGGCAAAGCTACCAGCCGAAACGAAACAATCTGCCTCGCCGCAGCCACAGGCCGAACAATCGTATAATACCAGCCCCTCTCAGCATCCTCTCCCCCACGAAGAAGCAGAAACCAGCCAGGAAAACAAAAAAAGCAACACAGCATCTTTTTTATATCAGAAAGATACTTCTCTTCCCGCGACAACCTCTTCTCCTGCCAGTACAGCCAGCCATATTATTAATCGTATAAAACAACGGCTGCCGGACCTGCGCACTCTGACAACAGACCTGAATACCCGCCCGCTGCACGGACGGGTAACAGGAGCAACAGGCACTATTATTCGTGCAGTTTTGCCCAATGTTGCTATCGGCGATTTATGCCGGTTACATAATCACAACGATGACTGGTCACTTGATGCCGAGGTTGTCGGGCTGGATGGGCGGGAAGTGCTCCTGACCCCCATGGGCGAAATCTATGGCGTCTCAGCTGAAACCGAAGTTGTCACAACAGGCCGGCAGCGCCATTGTCCGGTTGGGGAACATCTGCTCGGCCGCGTGCTTGATGCATTGGGTGAGCCTGTTGATGGCCGGGGTGCTCTTCCTCCCGGTCCGTCCCGCCCTGTTTCGGCACCCCCGCCTCCTGCTATGGAACGTCAGTCTGTTGCTCGGCCCTTACCTGTAGGATTGCGTGTTCTTGACGGGTTACTGACCTGTGGTGAAGGGCAGCGTATTGGCGTTTATGGTGAAGCCGGGGCCGGCAAATCAACCCTGATGTCTGCCATTGTTAAAGGTAGCAGCGCTGATGTTGCTGTTGTCGCCCTGGTGGGTGAGCGTGGCCGTGAAGTGCGTGAATTTATTGAACATAACCTTGGCGAGGATGGTCTGAAAAAAACGGTTCTTATCGTTTCCACCTCTGACAGACCTGCGGCTGAGCGGGTTCTCTGTGCAAAAACGGCCACAACAATCGCAGAGTATTTTCGTGACCAGGGACTGAAAGTACTTTTGTTTGTTGATAACCTTACACGCTATGCCAGGGCATTACGCGAAATTGGCCTTGCTGCGGGAGAGCCACCTGCCCGCCGTGGTTTTCCTCCCTCCGTTTTTGCCGCGCTGCCACAGCTCATGGAGCGCACAGGTATGGGCGTGAAGGGGTCAATCACCGCTTTTTATATGGTGCTGGTTGAAGATGGCGGAGATGACCCCATAGCAGAAGAAACCCGCGGCATTCTTGATGGTCACATCATTCTCTCACGTGCTCTGGCCGCTTCAGGCCACTACCCGGCCATCGACGTCCTTTCCAGCCGTTCGCGCGTTATGAACCTCGTAACCAGTGCAGAACATATTAAAACTGCTACAAAAATACGCAGCTTATGGGCGCGTTATAAAGAAATCGAATTTCTTTTACAGGTTGGTGAATACAAAGCGGGCGGTGATCCTCTGGCAGATGAAGCCATTGCTAAAATCGATTTACTGCGCAGCTTTTTACAGCAGGACCATAATGACTATACGTCTTTCACTGAGGTGCTGGCATGGCTCAACCGTCTGCACAGCTGACAATCTATACAGCCCGGCAACTGACATTGCTACGTACGCGGCGCAGTGACCAGGCTCGTATATTATTTAAGAAAATCAGCTCAGAACTGACACACGCAGTCACCTCATACACACAGGCTCTTAACGCGCTGAAGTCGCATCAGAACGCATGGGCTGAAACACAAGACCGCATATCAGAGCAACATAAAGGGCATATCCTCAAAGGGCAGCACTTCCGTCAGGATCACGAAACACTGCAGCGTATGGCTGATCAGGCTATCCGTCTGGAGGAGAAAGCTGCGGCAGACCATAAGGCTGTTGAAAACCTGACACTGATGGCCACGCAGATACGTCATGACCTGATGATGGCTGAACAAAAAGAAAAACAGGCTCAGGATTTCGTAAAGAAAATTCAGGAAAATGAAAAAAAAGCACGATACAACCGTGATGAACAGGAAATTTCTGACCTGGTTATGGCTCGTCACAGTGTCAGTCAGACAAAAGAGCGCACAAAAAAATTAATAATGAATAAGCTTAAGTCATGACTACTGAGGCCCGGACATACCCCCTGCCTTCGGCAGTACCATACCACCCTCATACACTCGGTTATAATGCCGCAGTCAGCCGTCTTTTCGGGCGAAAACCGTTTATTATCCCCGCAGGAAAGACCACTTTTACCATCAGATTCAACCCTCCGCTTACACCAGAAAATGACTGGTATGCACTCGTATTTTCTACAGGTGAGGATAAAGGATTTTTCCTTCTCTCTAAGGAAAGCATGTCTGCACTGCTACACATGGCTGAGCCCTCACCTCATGCAGGCATAGAGCCAGAGGTCGCACTCCTGCTGCTTGAGCTTCTGTTTGAGAAGGCACTAAACAGCTTTGAGGAGATGAGTGGTCAGGTTGTTCATCTGTCTTATATTACCACAGCGGCAGAAGCTCTGCGACACACAGATATAAACTGCAGAACGGGTTTTCAGGCAGCATCTGACACGAACATATTATTTGAAGGCGTATTATGTTTCGAAACTGCCTTTCTGCCTTTACTGCATTCTCTGGCCCCTCCCCTGGCGGTGCATTTTCCTGACCCGCCAGTCACTCTTGCTCTGACTGTTGGCAGCGTTGCTCTGACACCCGCGCAGCTCAGCATGCTTGCGCCAGGTTTTGGCCTGGTGCTGGGGCCAGGTGACAGCATCAGCCTGAGCATCACAGCCGCAGAAGCACTAAGTGCTTCGGTTAATTACGTAAATAATAAAATTATTTTTCACAGCAACCTTTCACCTGTGACACAAAACCTGACAGCAAACAGGACTGATATGACTGATACACCCCCCTCTCCTGAAACAGACCCTTCTTCCCTCATCAGTGAAAGCACTCTTGATCAGCTTCAGATCCCTTTAACATTTGAACTGACGCGTATAACGGTCTCACTTGCTGAGCTCAGAACAATGGGAGAAGGACATATCATTGACATTGGCCCTCTGAACGAACGGGCTGTCTCTATTATTGCGAACGGACGACGCATAGGTGAAGGAGAACTGGTGACGATCGGACAGTCAGCAGCTGTTCGCATAACCCGGATTATTACGTCATGATCAGTTCATCAAACCTTGTTACAGCACTGGTTCTGACACTTGGTTTTGGCATTCTCATTCTTGCTGTTCTGACAATCACCTCTTTTGTAAAAATTTCTGTTGTTCTTTTTCTGCTGCGCACAGCTCTGGGTATTCAGCAGGCACCGCCCAATATCGTACTTTATGCCATTGCTCTTATGTTAACCCTTTTTATATCTGCGCCTCTGGGGCACGATATTTATAAATCACTGGCTGAATCTGATCAGAAATATGAAACGATTTCAGACTATGCTGAAGCTTATGATCATATTCAGGAGCCCATAGCACACCATCTGCTACACTTTACCCAGGCGCCTGAACGAAAATTTTTTATAAGTGCAACCAAACGGTTATGGCCTGAGGATATGAGAGATAGTCTGTCAGATGACTCTTTGCCAATTTTACTCCCGGCTTATCTGACAGGTGAACTTAAACGCGCTTTTGAAATTGGCTTTCTGATTTATCTGCCCTTTATTACCATTGACCTGATCGTTACTACTATTCTGATTGCTATGGGGCTTTCGCAGGTCCAGCCCAATACGATCTCCGTTCCTTTAAAATTATTACTCTTTGTTCTCGCCAGCGGCTGGACCCGCCTGCTGCATGGCCTGGTGCTGAGTTATACCTGAACATGCTGAACGGAGCTCTCATAAATGGATGATGCCTCGCTCACACAGGAACTGTCATCTGCTCTTTTTCTGTTCGCCTCAATTGCAGGGCCGCCTCTGGCAGTTGCTCTCATTGTCGGGCTGGTTGTCGGGCTCATGCAGGCTGTGACACAGCTACAGGATCAGACCATGCCTCTTACTTTTAAAGTCGTGGCGGTCTGCGCCACCCTTTTGCTTATGGCCTCCACACTGTTCCCTCCTCTGCTGTCATTTACGGAACGTATTCTGAATGATTTTCCGACCATGACACGGTACTAACCTATGTCAGCGCCTGCTGATCTGATGCAAAATATCATGCCATGGCTATCAGCTCTGGCTATCTCTATGTCGCGGCCAGCAGGCGTAGCTGTTGTTCTGCCAGTGTTTACGCGCGCGCAGTTAGGCGGACCGGTGCGTGGTGCCATTGCCTTTGCCCTTGGATTACCTGTTACACCATCAGTCTACGAAAAATTAACAGATACATCGCACTCTCTGATCATGCTTGGGCTCCTCAGTGCAAAAGAGCTGATGATCGGTATTATAATCGGGTTTATTCTCGGTCTGCCTGTATGGGGGGTACAATGCGCAGGTGAGATGCTGGATACACAGCGTAGTGCCACACAAGGCCAGTCGGAAGATCCCGCAAGTGGAAATCAGGATTCTATCACGGCAGGTTTTCTTGCTATGGCTGTTATTACGCTTTTTGTCGTATCCGGCGGGCTAAACCTGGTGGCCGGTGCCATCCTCTCATCAGAGAGCCTCTGGCCACCCACAGTTCTGAACCTGTCCCCTCAGCCTGGTGCTACGACAGTGCTCCTGACATTATTAGATCAGCTGGAGCTCATCACCCTGACAACCGGCGCCCCGGTGATGCTGGCCATGCTGCTTTGTGAATTTTCTATTATCCTGCTTATGCGGGCCATTCCTAAGCTACATCTGTATGACCTCGCACCCAATTTGCGCAACCTTGCTTTCACACTGATGATCTTTGGTTACTGCTCATGGCTGGTGGTTTATATGAAACATGACCTTGTTGCCTTACATCATGTAACGGGCACTCTGAACACACTGTTGCAGCCATGAGCGGAAGCAGCAGCGAAGAAAAAAACCTTCCTGCCTCGGCCCGAAAACTGGCGAATGAGCGCCGCAAGGGGCATATCGCCAAAGCACCCGACCTGCAGGCTGGTGTCGTGACAATTATTATGATTTGCTGGCTGGCTATCAGACACCACGCCATTGCTGCGCATATGATAATGCTGTTTGATGCGGCCGGCCATTCTGTGCTGATGGATTTTACTTCAGCCAGAGCCGTTTTTTCAAAAATTATCTATACTCTCTTTCTGCAGGATGCGCTTGCTCCACTGGCTCTTTCTGTCATCAGCAGTATTTTAATTAAGCTCATCACAAATGGTGGTTTTATATTCTCCCTTGATCCGATCATACCAAAACCTGAAACTATTAACCCTGTTTCCGGGTTAAAGAATATTTTCAAAAAAAGAACTTTTATTGATCTGGGAATGTCTGTGCTGAAAACCATTTTTTTTGGTGGCACACTTGCCCTGATCATACTCAGCTCACTAAATGGCCTGATGAGAGTGCCCGAAGCCGGCGCCTCCGGATTACCAGGAATATTATTTATGCTCCTGACACCATTATGCGCAGCCGCCTGTATTTTCTATCTGATTGCGGGTGTCACCGACCTTATAATTCAACGCTACCTGTTTATGCAGGAAATGCGTATGACCAAAACAGAAACCAAAAATGAACACAAGGAAACTCAGGGTAACCCGCTCATCAGGAAACAACAAAGACGCGCTCAGATTCTGGCCCGGCGTAAGCCAGAACATATGGGGCCGCGTCGCGCCACAGTAATGCTTTGCAACCACTCTTCTGCTATTGGTCTACGCTATAACCCGCCCGATACACCGCTGCCTAAAATTGTATGCCGGGGGAACGGGGAGCAGGCTGAAATCTACCGGCGGGCTGCACGTGACAGTCGTATCCCCCTCGTATGGGAGGCGGAGCTGACACGCGATCTGGCCGAAAATTTCAAACCTGGCATGACAATTACACCAGCATATTTTCAGCCTGTTGCCCGTATTTTACAAAATCTTCCGACATAAATCAGGCTGACGTCAGCTTCAGAGCTTAAAATAACCGCCAGTAAAAGCTGCATCCCAACAGGTAACACAGTATTATGATGAGGCCGGCATGAGTAATTCGATACAAACAGACCCTGCATTACAAAACCTGCTGCAGGAACTACAGGCCTATACGCAGTCCTCATCATCAGAAGCATCACCAACCAGCAGCGAGAGCAATACCAGCTCACAGCTTTCTGAAATTTTTCAGGAACTTATGAGCCTGCTGGAGAAAGGGTCCTCAGGCACAACCTCCGGGTCTTCTGAAGAAACCCCAACAGCGACAACAAGCACCACACAACCATCTGAGACCACCGGTACTGCCACACCAAACAATACATCAGAACAGGATGACACCTCGGGCACCAGCGCAGGAAGTGGTGCAAATACGTTACATATTACCAATACCAGTGATCATGATGAAAAAATTGGTGAATTTCTGAACGGCGGTTCAACAACAACACCTGTTGCTGAAATTGACCTGAAACCGGGTCAGAGTGGCACACTAAAATATCAGAATGGTCAGGGAGGGTATGCTGCTGAAGCTGACTCCTCTGGCACCTATCAGTCTACAGCAAGCCGGCTTGAATTTTATGCCAGCAATAAAGGCGTTAACAGTGTTGATGTCAGCTATATTGATGGTCGTAACGCTGCAATTAAGGTATCTGACGGCAAAGGCAAAACAGCTGGCGACAGCGAAAGCATTGCCAGTGATGCACCTGCTGCTGACATAACAAAAGACGCAGGGGGACGCGCAACTATTACCGGCTGGTATGATGGCTCAACGCAGGCTATGCAAAGCGGCGGCGCATACATGGAATCTAAACTGGGAACAGGGAATTCATACATTCACCCCGATGATGACCGTAATGCAAGCGGCTCAAACCCCATGACAATGGCTGAAGATACAAGTCAGACTTACACAGCTGATTTTGGAGATGCCTGACTACTCACCTCACGTCTGAACCTCTGACAAAACCTTACTCTCATCAGTCAGGTTAACGTCAGGGTTTCAGGTTACGCATACTATTATTCTCTGCATTTTTCTTACCAGGAGTACCCCTCATGCTGCTTGGATCTGTGGCAACCAGTTCAACTGACATTGGCACCCAGGAAGCGACAAGTGCTCTGGAGAAAAGTGGCAGCAGTAAGTCTGGTAAAAACACGGCTTATAATACTGACCTTGAAAAAGGCATGGACACCGTTGAACAAAATGATCCTGCATTATTTGCAAAAATTATGACAGCAGGAGAGTCAGGAAACGGGAATAACCTGGCGAAAGATGAGCTTGAGGCCTATCAGGAAGGTGATCTGACCAAAAGTCAGGCCATTGATGCTGTCTCTGGTGCGCAGTCACTTGCCAATAAAAATGGCGGGGGACGAATTAACAAGCATATCAGGGCAGAAGCTAAAGAAATTTTAGGCGGAAATTATATTAAAGGCGGCCAGACACGTGCCGGACACGATATTCTGAAATTTCTCGAAGCGTCTTCCCCTCTCGCTCAGTTAATCAAAGGTATTAAAGAAAAAACCTCTGACGGCGTAGCAAAAGACACTGTTCTTGATGCCGGAAGCACCGCCCTGAGCCAGGGTACACAACAGGCTATGTCTGACCTCAAAGAAACCGACCCTTATCTTGCTCAGCAATTTTCTAAAGATGCCAAAGCAAAAAATGGAAATGCTATGGCTGAAGATCTTGAAATTGCGGGAGAAGAATCAGCTCAGACCGGCAGCACATTCTCTGATGCCGATGCCGCAATGCTTGGTAGCCAGATAGGAGTATTAGGCAAAGGAAAAGTTTCCAGGCAGGATGCCGCTATGTTTCAGGCAGAATTTGGTGAAGGGACCATCGACCGGGGTAGCACCAGAGGATCAAAAGCATGGAACAAAATAGAAAACGGCATGGCAAGCTTTATGTCTTCAATTGTCTCCCCTGTAACTAATGGCGTTGGTATGGTTGACCAGTTTGCTAAGGGGCACATCAAACAAGGGTTTGAAGATATGGGCGAAATGGTTGAGGGAACCCTCAGTGACGCTGCACTGATTGTTGTACCCGGGGCAGGTGCTGAAATTGATGCTGCTGAAGGGGCAGCAGAAATTGGTGAAACTGCTGCAAGCGCTGCAACCAAAGAAAGTGCCTCAATTACAGACACGCTGAAAAATGCTGGTTCTGATGCTCTTAACACAGCCTCTTCCGTTGCTGATAAAGTAGATTATGGAACAAATCTATACAGTATGACGCAGGGTAACAGCTAAGATCTTATAAAAAGACCAGGCTAAAGTCTCAGTCTTCATGAATGTAAAACTCAACAGGCACCGTTAGTGTTACAATGTCGCCTTCAATACTGTCGGGCGGAACAGGAAGAGGTTGCGCGCGTTTTGGCAAAGCCAGGGCCTCCTGATCAAGTAATGAATTGCCTGAACTACTGGCCAGAGCAACTGTCAGAATGTGTCCTTTACGGTCCATTGAAAAAGTGACGGTCGGCACGCCTTCCTGATGGTCAAGCATGGCTTCAGACGGGTAGCGTTTAAATTTTTCAAGCTGAGCCAGCAAAGCGTTTTGCCATTTTACAGGATCATGAGCTGCATGAGAGGATGACACACCAGGTGTTGGGGCGGCCATGGCTTGTGCTTCAGGTGCCTGCGTTGCCGGAGGAGCAGTAGTAACCTCTGCCTGATCAGGTTTTTCAGGTGCAGGGTGTTTAATTTTTGGTGCGACCTCGTGTTTTTTAATATTCTTTTTTACTTTACCAGGCTTGGGTAACAAAACTGGCGGAGACACTGCGGGAGAAGGCGGTGCCGAAATATCAGGTTTTTCTTCAGGAACCGGTTCAGCTGAGGTGAGTGTCTGCTGCGGGCCGGGCGGAACATCCGTTGGGGGTGCGGTAACAGATACAGGCTCAGGCGCCAGGTCAATCGCAATGGCTGGTGGCGGTGCCTCAGGTACAGAAGAGATCTTTATCGGGGGCAAATGTAGTGCCCACCAGCCAGCTAACCCTGTCAGGGTAAAAACAATCAGGCAGGATGTCCCCCAGCGCAGCGCATCGTAGCGCTGTGTGCGCAAACGCTGATTACGCTGAACATCTTCAAAAGAAGGTAACACAGACTGTGTTACCGCTCGGATCGCAGCTGACTGACAGCTGTGGCCTTCTTTTTTTATCATCACGGCGTAATACCTGTTGAGGTGCTGGCCTCACTCCCCTGTTCCTGACCCTGCAGGTTAACCAGGGCAACTTTAAGATAACCAGCAGCACGCAGTTTATCCATAACACTCATGAGGGTGCCATAATCTACCGCTTTGTCAGCCCGCAAAAAAACTCTCTGATCTTTATTTCCTTTTGTAACAGCTGACATTTCACTGGAAAGAGTTTCAGAGGTTATGCTTTTCTCGCCCAGAGCCAGAGAATGATCCGCCTGAATTGTCAGAAATACCGGCTCTTCAGGGCGGGGTGTTGGTGCCTCAGAGGAAGAGGGCAGATCAACAGGAATATCGACCGTTGTCAGCGGGGCTGTAACCATAAAAATAACCAGCAAAACGAGCATCACATCAATAAAAGGCGTGACGTTGATCTCATTCACTTCATGCGGGTTCTCATCTGTATGACGTATACGGATCATTATGATTATTCTCCGGCTATACGTGTGCCAAATGATAGTACTTTATCCTTATTGCGCAAAGCCTGTTCCCGCCCCTGATCACGCGATACCAGACGCATAACCAGGGCTGTAATGTCCGCTACCTGTGCCCGGCATGAGGCTGTCTGACGCGCCAGATAATTGTAAATAATAACAGCAGGAATAGCTGCCACAAGCCCGAGTGCCGTCGCCAGAAGTGCCTCGGCAATACCAGGAGCGACAACAGCAAGGCTGGTTGCTTTACTGGCTGCAATACCAGTGAAAGACGTCATAATACCCCACACAGTGCCAAACAAACCGATAAAAGGTGAGGTTGCGCCAATGGTGGCCAGCAAACCCGTGCCGCGCATCAGGCGGCGGCCTTCTGCGGCTTCAAGACGTTCAAGGTGAAGAACAATTCGTTCTTTCAGCCCCTCACTGTCACAGGGAATATCCTGAGAGCGTTCACGTTCGGTTCTTGCCGCCATGACCAGAGTATAAGGTAACCCGGTATTGCGTACATAGTCTTCGCCCATATCAAGTGTATGCGCACCTTCAAGAGTTTTTTCCGCATGGTGCAGTTTTCGTCTGACATTAAAAAGCTCGGCTGATTTGGCCAGAAAGGTGATCCATGTCAGCAATGAGGCCAGTGTCAGCAACATGATAACGCTGCGGACAACAGGCCCAGCGTTGAGAAACATGTCCCACGGCGAAAAAGAAACAGGCATAATAAAACTCCGGTTTTGGTTAGTCAGGAGATTTTCCAGGACCAGACAATGGCATGAGAGGAAGAAGAAAAGCAGAATGTGACATCAGGCGAGCCAGCGGCACGAGCAGACGCGGCCACCATCCTAAAACAAGAGCAACACAACAGGCTGAAACAGAAAGAAGCCCGGCCCAGAGCAAAAATCCGAACCCGCCGCCCTCACGGCATATAAATGCTGTTAGTGTAAAAACCAGAATGCAAACCGAGAGTATTCTGATGTGCACAGTGCGCTGTGGTGCCAGCTCTTTCACGTCGGTTGTACGGCGGTGTGAAAGCTGTGTCAGTGCCGACAATGCACAGGCAAGAAACAGTAAAAATACCAGTATTATATACAAAATACATGACATCATCAGACTGCCACCAATGGTTTGGAGTGTATTTCATTTCGCACCCGGCGGGATAATCTGCGTGCAGCAAAAAAAGCCATAAATGAAGTGAACAGCAGCATGCTATCCATTCCTGCTACTGGCCAGAGATAACGGTGCGAGAGCGTATGCAGCAGATGGTCGCTGGTAGTAAACCAGTTAAGCAACACCGCACATAAGGCCAGAACTGAAATTGCACTGACCTGAAGCATCCATGCACGTTTTGGCCATAACCACCCCTGAAGAAAGGTTATAAGCCAGACGAGATAAAACCCTCTGACTTCAAGTGCTGACCGTGTCAGACCATGATATTGCGCATCAGCGGGAAGAATTCGGTTTATTATAAAAAAAGCAAGTGTAGAAATTATAATTCCGGCAACAGACCCTAACGTTATGCCTTTAACCAGGCGAAAGCCGGGAGAAGCACTCTGTTTTTTTTGACGGGCCTCCATCCAGAACAGAAAGCCGGTTGCGATGAGAACACAACTGCCTGACCCAGATATAAAGTACAACCATCGTAAACCCCAGTGGTGAAACTGTATGAGGTGAAGCCCGCTTAAAAAACGCTGAGTTTTAAGCGCCGGGCCAGGAAGGGGTGCATGAGAAACAAGCTGACCGGTTGTCGCATCAAAGGCAATAACATCGCGGTCAGATGTAACCTGTTTTTCGGTACTGTGAAAAAAAGCAATATGCCCTGTTGTCTGACCCGGATTAACGACCAGCACCATATGTGGGTCTGCTTTACCCCACAGGGCAGAGGCCTGAGCTGCAGCCATATCGAGCGAGACAACAGGAGCCCCGGGCTTACCCGGTTTTACCGGAAAGAAGGAGAGACCATTGGCATCGTAAAAATAATCACGCGGGTTTTTATATACAGCCTCAATCCCCGCCGGAAAAAAGGTAGAGCCCAGAATAAGCAGCCCTGAGAACGTCAGAATAATATGAAATGGCAACCCCAGAACACCTGTCAGGTTATGCAGGTCGAGCAGTAAGCGGCCTGGTCTCTTCTGAGGGCGAAACGTAAAGAATTCTGCAAATATCTTACGGTGGATAATAACCCCGGTCATGCAGAGCACCAGCATAGCCACAGAAGCAAGCCCTACAAGCCACTCCCCCAGATGCATAAACTGAAGTTCGAGCGTGTAGTGAAAAGGAAAAAAGAAACCAGTTGCCCCCAGCGTACCTGTTTGTGGTAATATTTGTCCTGTATCGGGGTTAATAACCTGGCTGACCATTTTTTTACCTGCCCGGTAGTGTGTTTCGATATAGGGCTGGCGATCGTCTGGCATGACCGCGTTCCAAAAAGTTGCTTTACTGGCAATAGCGTCATTAAGCGAGGCGCGAACACTGTCAAAAGAAAGAGGGTGTGAAGTCAGAGGCAGGCGGGTTTCTGGTTTCATCCAGAGATCAATTTCGCGGTCAAAAACTGAAAGTGTTCCCATCCAGAATACAGCAAACAAAATGCTACCGAGCACCACGCCGGTCCAGGTGTGCAGCCATTGCATGGAGCGACGAAAATCCGGTTCCATCTCAGCCTCCATGCCCATGATATAAAGACAGGCGGTGAGCTGTGTTAATCAGCACGAAAAAAACAAAAAATGGCAACCACAGATTACGGACTGCAAAAACCCATAATATAAAGAAAAGATATGTAATGAAAACACACATCATGCCAAATGAAACGGCCTCAGCCCGTGGCAGACCAAGGCTTATCAAAAACCGGTCAGAAAAAACAAAGACTGATGAGGCTGCAAAATAGCCCCCGAACAAAGCGAGGGTCGTTCTGCCAGCAATAACTATGCCGGGATGTTTCATCAGAAGTCCGCCGTAACAGCAAAACGGAAAGTTCTGGGAATGCTGAGTGAGAGGTAGTTGGCACCACTGGCGTTCCAGTATCTGGCATTTGTGACATTATCGACATTGAGGGCAAAGGTGAGTTTTCCATCTCTCACAGCCGGGTTTTTCATGGCATAACGAGCACCTAAATCAAGCCTTACCCAGCCGGGTATGCGCCGGCGATTCGATGTTGCATTTTCAATATACTCTGAACTCGTATACATAATGTCAGATGTAACGGCCGCTCCTTTGACAAAGGGAATATCGTAGTCAAATCCCATATTGAAATTAACTGTGGCAGTATTTGATGCACGCATACCATCATAAGTACCACCTTGTGTTTTGGTAAGAATGGGGTTGAGCAGCATCACACCACCTGTTGCTCTCAGGCCATGCAGGATCTCCCCTGCAATATTAAGCTCCAGGCCGCGGTTACGCTGTTTGCCGTTAACAGACATAATATTAGTTTTAAGATCATAGACAGTGCTGGGCTGAGTTATCTGAAAAACATCGGCACTGACAATAAATCTTTTAAGGTCATATTTTGCACCAACTTCATATTGTGTGGATTTATAGGGTGCAAAAATTTCACCGGCATTTGCATAATTTGTTCCCACAACAGAGCCTTGCTGAAGACCCTGAATCCAGTTTCCGTAAATGGAAAGATTTTTCATAGGTTTAAACACTGCCAGAACAGAAGGGCTGATGGCCGTTCTGTCATAACGGCTGGTTGCCACACCTGTTGTTGTGTTAAAGCTCGCACTTTGAACTCGCTGCACCCGCAAACCCGCTGTCACCTGAATACGCTTACTGAGCGCAGAGAGTGTGTCGACAAAAGCAAGACTTGATAAAGTAGATGTGCCACTTTTTGGAGAGCTTTTGGGAACAGAGACATCACGGTTCAGAAGGAATTTATTTTTTCCTCCATAAATATTAACGTCATATGCTGAAATATCGCTGTTTGATCCAAAAATACGCCCCATAGTAAGATCGAGGCGATTTGCTGAAAAAGCGAGATCCTGTGTTACAGGGCCACTTTTTACCTGTCCGCGCACACCGAGGTCAGCAGTCAGGTAACGACCACTTTGTACAATACCAACCGGAACGGCCCCTTTACCATTGCCCTGAGCATCGTTCACAACAATCTGCTGAGAATAGGCTCCTCTGTATTCATAATCATGAACGCCAACACTTCCATAGGCGGTTATATTTCGAAAAATATCGACTTCACCACGAAAAACACCGAAATAGTCATTGCCTGAGAAATAACTCCAGGGGAGGTGAAAGTTTCTTTTAACCTTTCCGGCATCGGGAACAGAGACACCTTTCCCCAAAGAGTAATATGGCAGAACACCATCAATTTCGCGGTGCTGATACCCAAAATCAGCTGAGAGACGAACACGGTGCAGGCGCAGATCAACGCCCGTAGCAACTAAAGCTGTTTTTTGTGAGTTATACGGAACAGAAGTCGGCCCGGAGCGGATCATGCCATTAAGACGCACACCAAGCTGCTTTTTTTTGCCAAAACGCCTGCCAAGGTCGGCATGACCACCAAATTGTGCATTAGAAGTATAATCAGCCTCAATTCTGGTCATTGGTTTGTCATGAGCCCGTTTTGGTACAATGTTGACAACACCGCCCACAGCACCACCCGGTGACATACCGTTAAGCAAAGCTGCAGGGCCGCGCAGAACTTCGATACGCTCAGCCAGTTCAGAAGTAATGCCACTAAATGGCATCAGGCCATACAGCCCACCATAAGACATATCGACATCATCAAGCGTAAAGCCACGGATCTGTATGCGTTCAACGCCGGCTGTGCCGGTTGAGAAAATAGCCCGAACGGAAGGGTCATCTTTCAGTGCATCACGTACGCTTCTGATTTGTCGTTTTTCAATAAATTCTGCTGTATAGCTGGTCGAGTTAAACGGGGTGTCCATAACATCACGATTACCAAGCATACCCAGCTGGCCACCGCGGGCAATTTCTCCACCAGGAAGGACAGGAGGAAGGTTACCAATCATCGCTGTTGAGGGGACGGCGACGCGAGAGATACCGCCTACGCGGACAGGCCCCAGCATGATACCTGATGACTGCTTTAAAATAGAAATATGGTTACCTGTACGGGAAAATGTATATCCGCTGCCTGCCAGAATACGCGACATGGCTTCGTCAGGGGTCATAGTGCCCGACACGGCCTCGGCCTTTAAGTTTTTAACCTTTTGCATATCATAGAAAATTTGCAGACTAGCCTTACGGCTCAGAGCAAGCAGAGACTCATTGAGCGGGCCTGCCGGGATATTAATTATTATGGCATGTTGTGCCGCAGCACCCTGAAGAGGAGCGCTTTGTGCACAGGTTTGAGAAGCTGAACCAAGAGCCCAGGAAAAAGACAGCACTGTGCCCGACATGAGCGTATAAACAACTGCTCTGTAATTTTTGCCACACGCGGTCGGTATGCGCGTCTTTTCAAAGCTCATTTTCTTCTTACTCCATAAGACGCTTCGTCACAGTTGCAAATGATTTGCATTATTGTATGGAGTAAGACGTCTGAGCTGCACAGACACAGTAAGATTTTTTATATTTTTATTTTTACTCTTTATTTACAGATAGTTAAATCATAGCGCTCACGCCCTGGTTACACTTCTTTTAATAAAGAAGTGTAACCAGACGTCCGACCGAGACAACTTTCAGGTGTAGTTCCTGACTAATTGTGATTAATGCATTATCGACATCAGCGCAGGCAAAAACACCGCTGACACGGCGCTGCATAACGCCTGGTTTAAACACCATAATGCGCCCATGGCTGTAATGATTTAGCCGGTTAATAACATTGACTAATGGTTCATTATCAAAAACGACCTGACCATGACGCCAGGCTGTCAGCTTTGATAGCTCTGCGTTGTATGTGTCGGTCAGCCCGCCTGGGCCATAATGCACCCCCTGCCCCTCCGCAACGATCAGAGACTGTGTCAGGCCACTCTGTTTGTTTACAGTGACCCGCACTTTATGCTCAGTAACGGTCGTATCAACATCATCCCCGTCACGCGCAACCATAAACTGTGTACCCAGGGCCGTTGATGTGCCAGAGGCGGCTTCTACAATAAAAGGTCTTCGTTCTTCCCCGGCTACAGATGCTACAGTGAAATAAGCTTCGCCTTTGACCAGAACAACGCGGCGCTCACCGTCGGTATAACGAATGTTAAGGGCTGCACGGCTATCCAGCTCTGCAATGCTGCCGTCTGTCAGGTGAATAGTGCGGATCTGACCAGATCCGGTGGTATAATCAGCCAGCCAGGAGGAGGGCTCAAACCAGCCCAGGTGAAAGCTGAGTGCGAATATACCAAGCCCTGCAAGGCCTGTTGTTGCAACATACCCTGCTACACGGCGGGCTTTAACCTGTTTTTTCCGCCCGCCGGCATCAAACCCTGACCATAAAGCTGAGGCACGCTGAAACGCTTGCTGATGCAGTGGAGACGCTGCCATCCAGGCTTTGAAAGACTGTTGGTCCTGAGAAGTAAATTTATCTCCGCCCTGGCGAATAACCCACTCTGCCGCTTCAGTATCAATTCTGATTTGCTGATTATCCGCAGCGTCAGTCATAAACCGGCCTTTTGTTCGTCATGAAGCCACTACAGATAAGACGTTGCAGATCAGATAAAAGAGTAAAACAAATCATACAAATTAACGTGGCAAACGTAACAGCAGATGCCGGAGAGCGGCTGAGAGGTGTTTTTGCACAGTGCTTTCAGAAACATTAAGCTGTGTTGCTACAGCACGATATTTTAAACCACCCACCCGATTCAGTACAAAAATTTTTCTGGTAACCGGAGGTAGCTCATCAAGTAATGCAGCAATTTGTCGAATTCTTTCTCTTGCCGCAGCAATATCATCAGCTGCCGGCTGGTCTTCAGCAATGTGAGCAAGCTCTTCGGCTGGCATGCAAACTGTCTGGCGGCGGCGCACAGAACGTACATGATCGATAATAAGGTTGCGTAATGTGCTGTAGAGAAAAGCCCGACAGGATTCAGCGGGAAGAGAGTCACCGTGTTCTATAAAGCGAATAAAGGTTTGTTGTACAAAATCAGCGGCCAGGTCCCGGTCATTGAGCTGTCTGCCCACATAGTCAGCCAGCTCGTGCCGATGGCTTATAAACAGCCTGCTAATACGTAACCTGTCCACTTTTTGCAGATACCCGTCTTATGTCATAACGGGCGCGGTAATAACATAAATGATAATCATTCGCAATTATGAGGCTAAAAATATGTTCTCAGCTCGGAAAAAACCCTTTAATTTATCTTACAGGCACAGCCCGGCTTTTAGGCTCATGACCTGTTAATATTATCACGGCGCGTCGTCAGGTAAGCAAAATAATCATTACGGCTAACTGAAAGGCTGCAAGAAAATCGGAACTCAGTTTACTTGCAGCATAGGGGGCTTAAACCAGGCGGGCCATTTTTATTATGCTTCTCAGAGTTTAAAAATGATCAAATTTTCTGCATATGAAATAAGGGATAAATTTCTCTATCCCTTAACCTGACCTCAGAAACAACACACTAAAGCAAATAAAAAATATTACTTATGCCGCGCTACAGCTGTATAACTCGTCTGCATTATCATAGATAATTAACGGATAACATACCCTGATACTAATGCCTTCTCCTGATCAGCATGAAAGAGACAAACACTCAGATCTGTCACCTGGCAGGAGATAAGGACCGCCCGCGTGAATCCGTATAGCCATAAGCGTGATAGCAAGCCCCGGGCGTGGTGGCAGAGGCAACAACGCATTGCCAGATGTCCAGCGAACATTGCCATCCTCAACATTGCTCCAGCCTGTCAGAGTAGTTTCTTTCAGGTGAGAGGTGAGTGTTGTCGTTTTCTCTCCCTCAATAAATATGATCTCGCCGATCAGAACGCCAAGCGTTCTGCGGTCATCAATGAAAGGACCAGCAACATCACACGGACGGCTGGCGTTTGAGACAATCCGGACCTCTTTAATATCAGAAGGAATCATAAACATGACATAACCATTATGCTCCCGAACCTGATATATTGCGCGCCCCGCGTCCGTAACCAGATGAAGATTACGTTCGTATGTCAGATACCCGACCTTCTTTGTCTGCAACGGAGAAGCATTTCTGATGGCACGTGCCTCAATCAAACGAAAAATCGGCTCGACTTCGTCACGTGAAACCGCTAACGGAGCCGCAGCGTCAGTTTCCCAGGCCAGATTATGAGAACCCCGGATAGAGACCACACTCTCCTGCCGGTTAAAAAAGTAACGGTTTCCGGTATCCAGGTAGCTTTCAGTCAGCACCCCATCAGCCATAATAACTGAATGATCCGCAGTTTCGATATGATAATAGTCATAAGATGTAATCGACATATCGTAGAAAACTGAACGATTATTCACCAGCATACGGGCAGGAATAAATCTGCCATTAAAAAACAGACAGTGCTCGGCTGTAATGAGCATATCTTTAAACGGTACGTTATCAGAAATTGCATTTTTGAGAATACGAACAGGATAACCTGCCTGATCGGGCAGAAGATGACGACGAATATTACACTGTGAGCGACCAGCCCAGGTCACATGACGTATTGTTTCAACACCGTCAACATAAGTAATAATTTCATCACCAATACGAAGATCTTCAACCTCAGCAAGACCATCCGGAGTTTTAATTAAACTACCAGCCAGAAAACAGGAATCACTGCCGTCAGATACTCCACCCACGACATAATAATTTGCACCGGCAACAATGGTAGATGAAATAGCTTGTCCACCTGATAAAATATTTAACGTATTACCAGACCCAACATAAGCGCTGACAAGTGTGCCACCGCCACTTACAGTGAAAGTATCAACTCCTCCATCACCTGATATTCCTGCGATAATAGAATCATGAACGGAAGTTCCCCCTGAGGATACGACACCACGGTCAGAGACAAGAATATTATCAGAAGAAAGCCCGCCACTACTAACAAAGGTATAACCATTGACGTTGATGGATTTTTCAAAAATGCCACCGGATTGTATATAAACCCTGGGAACACTACCTGAAAGATAAGCTCCGGAAGCAACTGCTCCGCTATCTACAGTTAAATTGCCGCCTGATATAATAATAGGACCGGTATATTTAATTGCTCCTGCCAGCGGAGTAGCATTACTTCCACCCCCTGTAGCTGATTCATAATATGTAGAACCATCAGCATCTTTTATAGCAACCCAGTTGCCACCCTTTACCACACTGGCACTATCTGGTGCTGCATATGTACTTGCTCCGGATCCTGTACCAATAGTCGTGAGAGGAGAAATCGCACTCAGAGTGCCTCCACTCTGAACATCGACCGGAGAATTTATAACTGAACCCGTCTGTGCTCTTAGTATTCCTCCCGAATCAACAAGTGTATTTCCGGCAATATATCCTCCCTGACTGACAAGAAGGATCATATTTGTCCCCGAAATTGTAGCTCCATCGACAGATCCTCCACTATTTACCCTGAAAGTATCTCCCCCTCCATCACCTGATAATCCTGAAATAATGAGATCATTAACTGAAGTTCCTCCGGAAGATACGACACCATTATCAGAGACAAGAATATTATCAGAAGAAAGACCACCATTACTTATATAAGTATAACCATTAACATTAGTGGAATTTTCTAAAATTCCTCCGGATAATATATAGATACTCTTGATTCCAGAAACATAAACTCCGGAAGCAACTGCTCCGCTATCAATCGTCAGATTGCCACGAGATATAATAATAGGACCGGTATATTTACTTGCTCCTGCTATCGGAGTGGCATTACTTCCCGTTCCGTTTGCTGATTCATAATATGTAGAACCATCAGCATCTTTTATAGCAACCCAGTTACCGCCATTTACAATGCTGGCGCCAGCCGGAGGAGAATATTGTATTGCCATCAAATATATCCGCTTATATGTTTTTTAAAAAAAAACAATATGATGCTGAATAAATATATTTATTTTTTATTAATATTATTCAATATTTGACGAGCTATGATCATATAAGCGAAACAGGTGATTCAAAAAATATCCTGATTTTTCATTAAAATAATGTAATTATGTTGTCGCCTCTCATTCTGAAGCCATAACAAATGCGTGATTTTTCCCGACATCCTCTAAAGATTTTTCATTATACAAACAGCGTTTTTCGACGTTTTTTGGATAGATAGCTCTTCTGCAGGCATAGCTATTTCCCACCAGAACTAAGTGAAAAAAACATCTTTCACTGACTTTATTCCGGTTTTCAATTATTTTTTGTTTCGGAAAAAACTTACATAACCAACTGATAAATAAAAATAATTATTAAAAAATCATAAAACCCCGATGAGGCAGAACCATATCAATATTCTCTATAAGTTTCAAAGCTGCACTTCTTCGCAGTCCCGCGAATACGTCCTCACACTCCACTTCCCTCAGATAAATTCTGCCCCGGCAACACACCAGAATATCATCGGGTGCAGGGATTGACGGAAAGAACAGCAACCTTTCAGAGATGATAAACGACGTGAGGGAGCAGACTTTTATGGCATTGAAAAAACGGGCACTTCTTTTACCTGTTATTGCAACATCGGTTGCCTGTACGCCATTTATAACTGCGCCCTGTGCTCTGGCCGATGACTACAGCGATCTGCTGGATATCCTTCAGCTTAAAGGTAGTCTGACTAAGCACGAACATGACACGCTTCTGGCTAAACATCTCAGCCGTACAGCCTCTGCTTCACATGCTGCTCCTGGACGTGCTGTGCAACGGCCTGTGCGTATTGCCAGTGCTACAACCGCCGAACGGCACTCCGTGCATACCGCACGCACTGTAAACTCAGGCTACGAAGCTGGAATTCGCTTTGACCCGGGCACGCCCGATGAAGCATCTGAGCGGGCAGAAATGGCCGCCAGCAGAGCAGAAGCCAGCGCCCGCTCTGCGCAGGAGGCTATGCTCTCAACGAAAGATGCTCTGAACAGCAACAGTATTGTCCGTGTTGATAAATATGTTCCGGGAAAAGGTCTGACCTTCAAGGCTGGTCCAATCGATATTAATTTTTCCGGATTTGTAAACGGATTTTACACATATAACAGCCCGGCAGGGGGCAAACCGGTTGCTGGCGGGGTATCAACCGGCTCCAGTGGTTTTGATTCCTCTTCAGTGCGCAACGGCCTGCTCCCGGCAGGCTTTATCCTCAAACTCAGCACTACACAATCTGGCATTGATATGTCTGCTGTTCTCGGTATGTATCCGGGTGTGGACAATGCTAAAAACGGGGCATTCAACGCCAATACAGGCGGCAGCCCGGTCGGTCTGGGCACTGCAGGCATCGATATGCGTCAGGTTTACGTGACCGTCGGAACAAAAGAGATCGGAACGTTTAAGTTCGGGCGCGATCTTGCCCTTTTCGGCAGTGACGCCATTCTGAACGATGCCACTCTGCTCAGCGTTGGCTCCACAGGCAGCAATTCCGCACCGGGCAACACATCCCTGGGGCGCATTGGCGTGGGCTACGTCTATGCAGACTGGATCCCGCAAATTTCTTATACCTCGCCAAAATATCATGGTCTGCAGGGATCACTCGGTGTCTTCCAGCCACTGGATGAATTTAATTATGCCGGAGATGATGCCTCTGGTCGCGCCCTCTCCGCCTCGTCTACTCAGCATTCCTCACCGATGGTGCAGGGTAAAGGCACATATGATTTCACCATTGGCGGGGTCCAGACAAGAATCTGGGCCAGCTTCCTGCTTCAGCGCCAGCAGGCGCTCACCAGCCCGGACCTGGAGGCAGGCAGTCACCGCAGCGCTATGGTTGAAGCCGGAGAAATTGGCACCAAAATCACGTATAAAGGTTTTCAGGGTGTCGCTTACTACTATCGTGGCAGCGGACTGGGCACCACGGCCCTGTTCTTTGATGGCATCGCTGATAATGGCCGCAAGCGTGCCTCAGAGGGCTATTATGTACAGGCGATGTATAACTTTACCAAAAAATTTAAGCTCGTAGGCAGTTATGGCGTAAGTAACCTCTATCAGGCACCGGGTGAAAACAGCCCGCTTCTTGTCCGTCGCAACCAGTCTGAAGTTGGCGCTGCCTTCTATAGTCTGACTGACTGGCTGAACCTTGTGGCAGAATATACCCATACAGAGTCAGCAGCGCATGGCCCGAACAAAGAAAGTGACAACTCCGCATCCGGTGGTGTCATCCTGCTATTCTGAGAAAATTTATTCTATTGCGTTGCGTTAAGGCTTACGCAGCGCACCTCTTCCCTGCCCTTCCGCTCTGCTTCAGAAACAGAACGGAAGTGATAAACCACAACAAAAATTATCCAGCTGTTACTTTATAGTTATCTGGTAAGATTTTGATCCGGATAGCTTCAGTTTTTTCACGTTCAAACTATTAAAAATCAAAACCAAATCTGCCCCCCACAAAGCGCGGGTCCCCCGAAACAGCCGTAAGAGAAGTAGTCGCAATTGTGGAAACAACGGTAAGGTAGCGCCTTCCTGTCAGGTTCGAAGCATAGGCTGTAACAAACCAGCGATTATTCAGTGGCCTGAACGTAACACTTGCCCCAAGCAGGAAATAGGAAGGAACAACATACAGGCCTGAACCACGAGGCTGCAGACTGTTTTGCTGAGTACGGTAGCTGTAATTTACCTCAAAGTTCAGCTTATAATGCCGCCATAAAGGTAATGTATCGTAAGATGCAGAACCGCTCAGAGTCAGTTTGGGCATTCCCATATCAGACCCGTTAAAGCTGGTAACATAAGAAGCATAACGTCCGGTTGAAGCATAGTGTGCCGCAACAGCCTGCTGGTCTACCTGCTGATAATCAGTATAAGTGCCACGCAGATACCCTATATTCTGAGAGAACGATAACCCCCGGATCGGATGTGCTGCAATATTGATTTCTGTCCCCCATGTTTTTGAATGAGGGACGTTCACATACATGCTGTACATCCCTGGAATACCCTCCTGCGTTGCCGCAGTTGGCACACCAGGAATAACAATACTGCCAAGCATCTGCTTGTCATGATACTGGTTATAAAACAATGTGCCATTAATACGAAGTTTGTGGTCAAAAAATTCAGTTTTTGCACCGGCTTCGTATGTCATAACCCATTCAGGCTTAAAAGGTTCAACCTGCACCTCAGAAACTGTCGTATTAGTAGCAAAGCCACCGGGTTTAACACCACGGGCCACAGACGCATAAACCAGAATATTACGGTTAAACTGATACGAAAGGCTCACCTTACCTGAAAACTGATTCGTTAAAGAACCATGCCTGGCATAAGAACGTGATGTTGTGCAGTTAACATACCCGCCACACTGTTTCAGCTGAGCAGCAGTGTTCTGAAAATAGTACTGATTAATAGTATCCCCGACAAGCTGACGGTCATCTGACTGGTGCTCCAGTGAGAACTGAAGATTAAGTTTTTTTGTAATGTCATAAGCCAGCGTTGCAAACTGACTAAAGTTCTGCTGTGGCTGATTATGCGATGTTTCTCTGAAATAACCGGTATAATCTGTCATATCAAACCAGTTAGCACCAAATGAACGTACACGGTTATAATACAGGCCAGCCAGCCAGTGAAAACGTCCTTTCAGCAGCGGCTTACCTTCAAGAATAACCTGTTGTGCAAATACGTTAGTATTACCTGCAAAATACGTATCACCTGACCTGTATTCGAGGGCATCACGGTCTACATATTCATGGCGCTGTTGCTGGCTAAAAGACGATAAAGTTTTAAGATGTGCAAAACCGAGGTCTCTGTTTCCTTTAAGAGCAATATTCCATGTTACATTATTAAATGATGGGATACTCTTTGGAGAAATGCCTACCAGGTTTGCAAATTTAGGATTCAGGCTCCATGACGTTGCATAAATATTACTGTCGCGCCCGGCATGAGCCGGGTTACTGAGATCCTCCAGCAGGGTCGAAGCCGTAGCATCAGACCGGTCCATGCTCCATGAACCAATCAGATCAATATTTGTTTTTGCATCAGGCTGCCATGCCAGACGACCGCGCAAAGCACCGACATTCGCGTTGCCTATTTTTTGCCCTGTATCACGGTTAAAACGAAATGCCCCGCCCTGTAATGTCTGCCCGGCAATGCGGTACTGCAGATTAGATGTTATAGGACCTGAGATATAAGCCGTTGTTTTACTACGATAATACGACGCCAGATCCTCATTTACACCATAGTGAAATGTTTTTGTCGGTGCATTACTCTCAATTCTGACCTCCCCTCCCGTATCAGCCAGACCATGAGTAAAGCCAACCGGCCCTGCCTGAACCGCAACACTGCTGACATCAAACATCATGCCAGAACTCATAGAAGCAACAGGATACGCAACACCGTCAAAATATGTCATGACAGATGGCATATTATTTTGCGTATAATCCTGCATCCCGATACCGCGCAAATAAAAAGAAGGCGCACTTGAGCCCCCTTCTGACTGAATTGTCAGGTTAGGAACAAGCTGCTGCAAATCGAGAACATTGGTAACATGACGCTCCTGAAGCGTCTGTGCACTCAAAAACGTAGTCGACCCGGGCTCATGCTGCTCCCTGTTAAACTCAAATGTACGGGTATGAGCATGAACACTTACCTCCTCCTGCCCCGAAGCCCTGATTGTCCGTGGTCTGGCAGGTGCTGATGCTATACGCACAGAAGAACCTGACCTCGTACCGGGCCTTCCTGCTCCGGGGTAGTGATGAGCGTGACTGCTATGATGAGACAACGAGGCAGAAAGTGCCGCACTGCTGACCGATGGAGAAAAAACAGCAATTGCCGTCATAATATTTCGAAACGACAAGATCGGGGTGACCTTTCATAGTAACGGACCAGGCGGTTATCCGTGCGATGTTATGAGGGCCACGAAACGCTCCTTCAGTTACAGAAGGCTGCCAGTTCCGTAGATTTCATTTCGTATGCTTTCAACCTCCGAAAATCTTTTCTCGACATGAGAGCTGTAAGATTTCTGGAGCAAAGATAACAAATAGTTAAGGACGCACATCGGTGTGGCATAACTGTCAAAAACACCGGGGCTTTCAGTAATGCAGCGTAGCGTAACAACACGCTCTTCCTGCCATGAGGAAGCCGAGGGATCTGTCAGCATGACAATTTTCCCACCATTTTTATGAAAATGGCTGATTATTTTACTGAGTGTGACCGTTCGACGACGGAGACCAACAACTAAAAGAACATCATCTGGTTGCTGATCAGTCAGATCAGTTGCCACATCTTCCCCAGGCGCTGGAATAAGACGTATATTCTGACGAAGTATAGCAAGCTGATTACGCAAATATAACGCAATAGCGTATGAGTTTCTAAAACCAATAATATAAACTTTTCCGGCATTTTTTATAATATCAGAAGATTTTTTAAGCATCTCTTCGGATATTTCCGTATAGGTCAGTGTCAGATTTTTCTTTTCCTGCTCTATATATGCCAGAAAGTCGGAGCTATAACCCTCTTTTCTGTTTTTTTCCCTGTAAACATCAAGCGGTGATCCTTTTACTGCACTGTCACGTGCTTCGGTTCGTGCCTCCTGATAACTGACATAACCAAGCCGCCTGAAAAAGCGTGCGGCGGTTGAAGGGGAAACACCTGCCATCTCAGACAACTCCCCCCCGGTAAAGCCAGATATATTACCCTCCAGCTCAACAATCACTGCTGCCAGACGACGTTCGCCGGCACTCAGTTCATGCTGAACGCGGATAATGCGGTTTTCCAGGTCTGTTTGTTTTGTCATGCGATTCACTCCGACTCCCTTATGAAACACAAATGCCGTTTCGATTTCAATATGAAAAATATATTTCATATTTTTATTGACGCGGCTTTCTCCTTTGGTATCAGATAAAGCCAGTTAACGGTCATTGGGAATGCTGTAGCATGATTGCAGATTATTATATTTCTTCCCCCGGCAGGGCAGACCACACAGATATTGCGCCCCTGTTTCCGGCAGGTACTCAGGCTGTGGCCGAGAGCCTGAACATTATATCTGCGTGGCCAGGCTATAAATTTACCTCATTGCTTAACCTCAGCGGTGCAGCAAAACACATTGGCGTAGCTGAAGTTTATTACAAACAGGAAGCCGAACGATTCGGCCTGAACAGCTTTAAAGCTCTGGGGGGCGCTTATGCCGTATGCCGTGTGCTCATGCAGGCTATTGCCAGCAAAACAGGGACTTTCCCCCCGGTCAGTGACATTCTGGAAGGAAAATATAAAAATATTACAGAGCAGATCGTTGTTTGCTGTGCCACAGATGGCAACCATGGCCGATCTGTTGCCTGGGGGGCACAAAAACTTGGCTGCCGCAGCGTTATTTATATTCATGAAACAGTTTCTGAAAACCGGGGCAAAGCTATTGCGGCCTTCGGCGCTGAAGTTATTCGTACAAAAGGTAATTATGATGACGCCGTACGTTATGCCGGACAACAGGCAGAACAAAACGGCTGGACGGTTGTTTCTGATACCTCATATGAGGGATACACCGAAATTCCCGGCTGGATTATGCAGGGTTATGGCGTCATAGCAGCAGAAACCATTGAACAGCTTAACGGCATACGTCCCACTCATGTGTTTTTGCAGGCCGGTGTAGGCGGTTTTGCCGCAGCCATACTCAGCTATCTGGCTGACTATTACGGGGCAGAGGCACCGCATGTCATTATCACAGAACCCTCAGAAGCAGCCTGTATTCTTAAAAGTGCAAGGGCCGGGCACTACGAAAGCGTAACCGGAGAGCTGGACACAATTATGGCTGGTCTCGCCTGTGGTGAGCCCTCTGGCATTGCGCTACCAGAACTTCTCGCCGGTTCATCTGCCTTTGTTGCTATTACAGATGAAAGCGTAAAAGAAGCCATGCGCGGCCTTGCCCGCGGCTATAACGGTGATGCTCCGGTAACAGCCGGTGAAAGTGGCGTTGCAGGCTTTGCCACTCTTCTTGCCATTATGCCGGAACAGAGCGAGGCGGCTGAAAAACTGCGACAGGCGCTGACTCTGGTTCCGGATTCACGCGTTTTACTGATCGGCACCGAAGGCGATACCGACCCTGATTTATACCGTCATATTATCTCCGGTGCAGATCATGGATAAAAAAATACAGATAAACCATAGAAGATTTCTGTCAGACATCAACTCATTCGGGCAGATTGGCGCACTGCCGGGCGGTGGTGTTGCACGTCTGGCTCTGACAGACAGCGACAGGCTCGGCCGCGACGAGCTGGTAAGTCGGATGAAAGCTCTTAGTCTGAATGTAAGCATTGATAACGTTGGTAATATCTTCGGCACGCGCGCCGGGCGTTTATCCTCAACAGTTATGACCGGGTCACACATTGATACAGTTCTGACGGGCGGGCTGTATGATGGCACTTACGGCGTGCTTGCCGGCCTTGAGGTTATTGCCGCATTAAACGATGCCTGTATAGAAACAGAACACAGCATAACTGTTGCCTCTTTTACCAATGAAGAAGGGGCTCGTTTTCAGCCAGACATGCTGGGCAGCCTCGTGTTCGCGGGAGGAATGTCTGTAGAAACCGCCCGGGCAACAGCAGATAAATCCGGTATAACACTGGGTGATGAACTTGACCGGACAGGCTATGCCGGCGCGGGTCATGGTCCTGACCATATTATCAGTTACTATGAGCTCCATATTGAGCAGGGCCCTGTTCTCGAAAATGAGAATACTGATATCGGGGTTGTAACCGGGGTTCAGGGTATTTCATGGAGCCGCCTCACCTTCCGTGGTCGTTCATCACATGCGGGCACCACCCCCATGCACAGCCGGGCCGATTCAGGCCTCGCGGCTATGTCTCTTATTACCCGTCTGCACACTGCCTTAAAGGATATACCCGAACAACTTATCACCTGCGGGTCTTTTCAGGTACTGCCTGACCTTATCAATGTTGTTCCTCACATCACCACTCTGACTGTTGACCTCAGAAACCCCGATGAACAAGCCCTTAAAACTGCTGAAAAAATACTTATAGAGCTGATCAGCGATACTGAAAAAGCTTTTAATATTTCAGTTGAAAAGGAAAATCTGGCACGCTTTGAGCCCGTTTCGTTTAACGGAAAACTCATTAGCCAGATTGAAAAAATTGCCCACAATAACGGCTTTACAGCAAGGCGCCTGTGTTCAGGTGCAGGGCATGATGCACAAATGATAGCCTGCATCGCCCCTGCAGCCATGATCTTCGTACCAAGTGTAAACGGCTTAAGCCACAACATAGCAGAGCTGACATACCCCGACGACCTGTGTCGTGGCACACAGGTTTTAGCTGAAGCCATTCTTTCCGATGCGTTATAATATTGTCGCGATAAGGAGCCATAAATAATTATGAGCAGAGAAATTGTTATTGCTGCTGCCCAGATGGGGCCAAACCAGCGCGCAGACAGCCGCCGGAAAATAGTACAGCGTATGATCGCACTTATGGAGAAAGCTGCCCGATGTGGTGCTCAGCTGGTTGTCTATCCGGAACTGGCTCTGACTACATTTTTCCCACGCTGGTATATCAAAGATACTTCAGAAATAGATTCTTTTTTTGAAAAAGAAATGCCCGGAGCCGATACGGCCCCTCTATTCACCCGTGCACGTGAACTTGGCATAGCTTTCTCTTTTGGTTTTGCCGAAAAAACAGAACAGGCTGGTGGAGTTCATCACTTCAACACATCAGTACTGGTTGATAAAAATAGTAACATCATTCTGCGTTACAGAAAAATTCATATTCCAGGTCATAGTCAGTATGAAAGCTGGAGACCTTTCCAGCATCTGGAGAAATTCTATTTCAAACCAGGTACAGAGCCCTTTTCTACGGCAAGACTTTTTGATGCGGAGTTCTCGCTGGCCATCTGTAATGACCGCCGCTGGCCCGAAACCTACCGTGAAATGGCGCTGCGAGGTGCAGAAATTGCTCTTATTGGCTATAATACACCTATGCATTATGCCCCTATGCCTTCACATGACCACCTTCAGTCTTTTCATAACCATTTATGTATGCAGGCTGGTGCATACCAAAATGGTCTATGGGTTATCGGAGTTGCCAAAGCAGGCCTGGAAGAAGGCTGTCAGCTTCTTGGGCAAACCTGTATTATTGCTCCTACAGGAGAAATTGCAGCTCAGGCCAGCTCAACTGATGACGAAGTCATTCTGGCACTATGCGATATTGATCGTGTCAAAGAAATTCGTGAAAATGTTTTTAATTTCAAACATCACAGAAGACCAGAAATGTATCCTCTGCTTTCCCGGACAAGCTGAACTGTTAAAAATACCCTGTATGGAGCTTCAGGACCGTGAATACCTCACCCTCTTTTGAGCGTTCCACACCGCAGACACTTTTATCTGAACATGAAGCTACAGGGCTGTATCGCCGGGTGGGGTTACGCGTGCTGCTGCTTATGGCTCTGACATATCTGATGGACAGCCTGGACAGGCTGAATATTGGCTATGCACAACACCAGATTTCAGAGCGAATTCACCTCTCTTTGCAGGATTATGGATTTATCGCCGGCATTTTTTTTGCAGGGTATGTATTATTTGAAATCCCCGCCATATGGTTAATGGAACGTACAGGGGCGAGAAGAACTTTTGCCCGTATTACGTTTTTATGGGGGCTGACCTCAGCCAGTATGTGTTTTGTACATACTGCTTTTGAGTTTTCCGTTTTACGGTTTCTCCTGGGTGTATTTGAAGCTGGCTTTGCACCAGCCTGCCTGTTTTACTTTTCTTTATGGTACCCTGAAAAACGTATGGCCAGAGTTGTCTCCCTTGAGCAGAGTATGGGGCCGTTCGCAGGTATTATTGCCGGCCCTCTCTCAGGTTTTATTCTGGACAAAATGGACTACGCCGGCGGCATTGATGGCTGGAGATGGATGTTCTTCCTTGAAGGTCTTCCTTCCATTGCCCTGGCTGTAATTATTTACATGACACTGCCAGAAAGCCCACAGGAGGCAAAGTGGCTCACCAATAATGAAAAACAATACCTTACCCGGCATGCATCAGGTAACCATTATATCAGTCATAATGGCTTTAAGGATGTTCTGACTGACCGTCGTGTCTGGTTCCTCGGCCTGTCTTTTTTATCTGTCATTTCAGGCATATACACAATCGGCTTCTGGCTGCCTCATATTATCAGGCAAACAGGTGTTTCTGCTAACCTCACTATCGGCCTTCTTTCGGCTATCCCTTATATTTTTGCAGTACCGTTTATGTTGTTCTGGTCTGCCAGAGCAGATAAATGCAGGCGGAGAATACCCTGTGTTTTATACCCGTTAACCCTCTCCTCTCTTACTTTTCTGGCCTTCGGGTTTGCGGGCAGTACCAACACGATCTTTGCTATCAGTCTGATTACTCTTTCAACGGTTACACTTTATGCTGCCTATACTGTTTTTCTCGCTATTCCCTCCGATATCCTAAAAGGAAAAGGCGCTGCCACAGGCTATGCCATCATCAATATGATGGGGCTTATGGGTGGTTTTCTCAGCCCTTATCTTATCTCACTGACAGAACATCTGACCGGGAGCATCTATTATGGTCTTATGCAGACAGGCGTTCTGATGTGCCTTGGGGCCCTGCTTCTTTATGCAGGCAACATAGAGAATACAAAAAACACCTGAAGAGCCCGACATACGGTATGATCACACGGCCCTGACAGACAGCCTCATCGATATATCTGACACTCGTTCAGGAAACTGTCAGCTTTCACTGATATAACCACCGAAAGGTTACATAATTCAGCGAAAATTGATCACGGTTTAAACTCATGCCTGGTTGTTATCGGAAAGCAGCGAAAAAAAGGACAGGACAGTTACCTCGTGTTATACTCACCCTTCTCCTGCTTCCTGTCATATTTTCAGTAGCCCGGGCACAGGAGATAACATTTCCCCAGGCTGTTCAGATGGCCTGGCAAAGTGATCCCGATCATAATGAATTAAATACTAATTATCATTCTGCTACAGCGCGTGCTCATGCTGCAGGTTCGTGGTTTTCTGGCGGACCAACCATATCAGGTCAGTATTTTGACGATCATGCTATAGGCAGCAATGAAGGATATACCACCTATCAGGGTGGCATATCTGTGCCCTTATGGCTGCCAGGCCAGGGTACGGCTACAGTTAAAACTGCAAATGCAGAAGCTTTAACTGTAAAAGAACGGCTAAAAGTCGCACGTATGGCTGTCGCTATTAAAGTGCTCGATAGTACTGCGGCTGTAATCAGCGCAAAACGACACCTCGCTATTGCCAGAACATTACAGTCTTCTCTTGAAAAGCTTCAGCTCTCAGTCAGTCGTGGTGTGCAGGCAGGCGAAATGACCAGCTCAGACCAGCAGGCCGTCATAGCTGAAGTTGCCAATGCCCAAAGCGAATGCTCTCTGGCCACCGAGCAGGTCGAAAATGCGACATCAGCTCTGGAGATTATACTCGGGCGCCCTGGTGTTCCAGACCTTCTTTCTTACGATGAAATATCAGTCGCTCATGCGCGGGCACTCCCCCTGAGCCTTCTGGAAAAAATGGACCCCCGGGTAAAAACAGCTGAACAAAATGTAAGAACCGCCAATGCCGGCATGCGCCTGGCACGTGCCTCGTTTATGCCTAACCCCGAAGTCGGCATCGGTGCTATTCACGAAAAACAATACGGCAGCCCGTGGGATAACCGGGTAGGTGTAACTCTCTCCATCCCCTTACCCAGCACGGTCAGAAATGTACCGATCGAAACTGAAGCCAGGAATAAAGTCGCCACTGCAATTAATCAGGAAGAGCAGATACACCGTCGCGTCAGACAGGAGCTGACACAGGTTTTCTCACATCTGAGGTCAACCGAAAACACATTTAAAAATACATTACTGGCTTCTGAGAACATGAATAAACGGGCTAATGACATGACCCGTGCCTGGCAGGCTGGCGAAGTTTCCCTCATTGAGCTCTTACGGGCAAAGACTGCCGCATACTCCGCACTACAAATGCGCAACCAGGCGGAAGTTTCCTGGCATGCCGCAATCATCAGAGCCATAATTGCAGCCGGAGAATTTGAATGAAAGCTCAGCACAGGCACATAAACCGGATGAAGCGCTTTCTTCTGTTGCTTATTGCTCTGAATACAGGCCTCTGTTCAGCATATGCAGCGGCTTCTGATACCGTAATTACCATGAGTGCCGGGGCACAGCGCAACGCAGACCTGGTCATTTCTGCTGTACAAACCGGCACTCTGAACAATATGCTTGAGGCCATGGGCACCGTCACGGCAGAAGCAGGTCGTGTTGTGCGCATTCATCCTGCCGGCTCAGGCAAAGTACTCGACGTTCTGGTTGTTCCGGGTCAGCATGTAAAGAAAGGAGAGGTTCTGCTAACATATCAGGACCATTCTCTGCATTTACTCCATCTTGAAATCATCAAGGCACAGGCTGCCCTGACAACAGCTCAGGCAGCGTATCAGAATGCCGCTGCTGCCTATAACAGAGGTAAAAAGCTTGAAGGCGCTACGGTCACTGTGGGGGAAACAACACGACGTTTTGCCACGCTTAAAGCCGCAAAAGACGACGTAACAGCCAGACAGGCTGATGTAGAAGCTCTCAATCATCAGCTTGAAGAAGACTATAATTCAGTCACAGAGACGAACAAACCAAAAGAACCGGAAATTTCGCAGATTATTTCACCCGCTGCGGCAGAAGTACAGTCCGTTGCTGTCGGGGCGGCTGATGATATTTCTCCTGCAACAATGCTGGTCACTCTGGCCGACATGTCCTCAGTCTGGATCGTCTCAGACATCCTCCCGCATGATGCCGCAAGAGTGTCTGAAAATGGCATACAAACAACCGAGCTGCCATCAGAAACAGGAACAACTTTCCTGCCTTCAAAAATAACCTCAGCAGGTGACATAGCAGACCCGGCCACAGGTCTTGTCAGGGTTATCAGTCGTATACCAAACCCTGACGGACATCTGCGCCCGGGCATGTTTCTCAACACATATTTACCGCTCAGAAAAACAACAACCGGGGTCATTGTGCCCGAAAATGCTGTGCAGGATATTAACGGGGCCAGCGTCGTCTTTATACCAGCCGGTGCTGATCATTTCAGCCCGCGGGCGGTTCAGGTCGGCGCATCAGGTAACGGTCAGAAAGTCATTGTCTCCGGCCTTTCTGACGGAGAGAAAATAGTCACCCACGGCGCGTTTGCTCTTAAAGCAGTCATGCTGATGTCTGATACAGGCGACGGAGAGTAATAGCTTCATGATGGCTTTTTTATCCGCTCTCTACGGGCGACGCTGGCTTGTGGCTACCTTTTTACTGCTGATTTTTATCGCAGGCTGCCTCATGGTGCGTGACCTGCCGGTCGAGGCTGTGCCGGATATCTCCCCTCAACAGGTTCTTGTCACAGTTGTTGCGCCAGGTCTCGCCACCGAAGAAATTGAACAGCTTATTACCTTTCCGGTTGAGGCTAGCATGGCCGGTATTCCTGACATCACAGATCTTCGTTCGGTTTCCCGCTCTGGCGTATCAGTCGTCTATGTACAGTTTGCAGATAATACAGACATCAACCTCGACCGCACCCGTGTGGAAGAGCGTATTCAGCAGGCAAAAGAGCTTATCTCCGTTCCTGGCATCAGCATTAATATCGGTCCGCTGACAACTGGCCTTGGCGAGATTATGCAGTTGCAGATTAAGGGCGAAGGATATTCGCTTATGGACCTGAACCGCCTGATGACATGGACTGTTGCCCCTCAGCTTAAACTGGTGCCGGGCGTTGTCGATGTGAATATAAGCGGTGGCGCAGAACAGACTTTTCAGGTCACACTTAACCAGGCCCGCCTGCTGGCACTTGGCGTGTCCGCCGGAGATGTTTTTCGTGCAGTGGATGGCAATAATGCTGCCTCTGGCGGAGGCTGGATTGAACATGGAGCAGAACAGCAGATTATTGCAGGACGCGGCCTGATCAGCTCTCTTGATGATTTTGCTTCAGTTCCGGTCCGGACAAATGCTGATGGTTCAGCTATTTTTCTGCGTGATATCGGGCAGGTTTCTATGGGACCAAGAACACGCCTTGGCGCTATGACACGTGATGGCCAGGGAGAGATTGTTACCGGTGTGGTGATGATGCAAAAGGGAGCAAGCTCAAACGCAACGCTTGCTGCTATTCATGCTGCCTTACCTGCTATTCGTCAGTCTCTCCCTCATGGTGTGACGCTCGAACCTTATTATGTGCGCTCTGCTCTGACTTCTGACACCATCAGCACCGTGAAAGAAAATCTTATAACCGGTGCTCTTCTGGTTGTGGGTGTCCTGATTGCTGTGACGGGTGAATGGCGTGCTTCGCTGGTTATTGCCTCCGTTATTCCGTTTGCGCTCGTCTGTGCCATGACAGGCATGCGCTGGTTTGGCATTTCTGCTAACCTTTTAAGTCTGGGTGCCATTGATTTTGGTATGATCGTGGACAGCTCTCTGGTTGTTGTTGAAAATCTGATGACACACCGCGCCCGTGATCAGAAAAACGGTCAGAAAACACCATTATCTGCCATGGCGCTATCCTCTGCGGCAGAGGTGCTGAGACCTGTCAGTTTTGGTATTTTAATTATCATTATTGTTTACCTGCCCATCCTGACGTTACAGGGGATCGAGGGTAAAATGTTTCGTCCTATGGCACAGACGGTCATTCTCGCTCTCCTGGCATCATTATTTTACTGCATCGTTGGGATACCCGTTATTGCCGCGATGACCATGAAAGCTGAAGGCGCACATCGTGACACACTCCTGGTCAGCCGGATGCGTCGCATTTACCTACCTCTCCTCAGCTGGTGTGAAAATCGCTCCGGGCTACTCTTTTCTCTTACGGCAGTCATTTTCTCCTGCTCAGTCTGGGTTGCCCTTCACCTTGGTGGCGAGTTTATTCCCTCTCTCGACGAGGGCATGCTCACTGTTTCAGCAACACGTCTGCCGAGTATTTCATTGCCTGAAGTACTGAAAGAAGTCAGTATCGAAGAACGTATTCTGCGCCGTTTTCCCGAGGTGACCAGTGTCGTGAGCTCTACAGGCACATCAGCTATCCCGACTGACCCCATGGGCCTCAATGAAACAGATAGCTTTATTTTTCTGAAACCTCCTTCACAGTGGACAACAGCACACACGCAGGAGGGACTGGTCACAGCGATGAATAAAGCACTCAACAATGAACTGCCCGGCATGGAACTTTCATGGAGTCAGCCTGTGCAGATGCGTATGGATGACCTCCTCTCAGGTGTGCGTACCCAGATTGCTGTTTCAATATACGGAGATAACCTCGATACACTGGCTCATCTCGGCGACAGGACTGTCAGCATTTTAAAAGCTATTCCCGGAGCAGCTGACGTTGCTGCACAGGGAGAAGGCACTGTGCCTTTTATTCATATAGACATTGATCGCCGTCAGGCAGCCCGCCTTAATGTCTCTCAGCAGGAAATACTCAATGTGGTGGAGGCCATTGGCGGCCATATCGGACGGCCTGTTACAATTAATAACGCTCTGATCAGCACACAGGTACGATATGACCCTGCCCAGGCAGGAACGCGTGAACAGATCGGTCACCTGAGAGTGCGCCGCTCTGATGGAAAAGGGGCTGTTTTTCTGTCTGAGGTTGCCAAAATTACTGTGCAGAATGGTCCGCCTCGTATCAGCAGAGACGGAATACGCCGTCGTTTAATTGTACAGGCTAATGTACGCGGCCGCGACCTGAGTTCTTTTGTAAAAGAGGCACAAAAAGAAATCGGACAGAAGATAAAATTACCGGCAGGCTATCGTATTACCTTGGCAGGTCAGTTTCAGAACTTACGTTCAGCCATGGCACGACTGGAAATTGTTGTTCCCATAGCTCTTATTCTCATTTTCGTGCTCCTGACTGTCGCTCTGAATTCTGCCCGGCTTGCTGGCCTTGTTTTTATTAATCTTCCCGTTGCGGCAACTGGTGGAATTTTTGCTCTGGCCATGCGCGGACTACCGTTTAGTGTATCAGCAGGCATTGGTTTTATCGCCTTATCAGGTGTTGCTGTGCTCAATGGCGTTGTGCTTATGACTGCCATCAATACGCTGCGTCGTTCTGGTTATGCTGCTGCTCAGGCCGCATTTGAAGCCGCTAAAGACCGTTTTCGTCCGGTTATGGCAACAGCACTGGTCGCCAGCCTTGGGTTTATTCCTATGGCCATTTCAACAAGTGCCGGGGCAGAGGTCGAACGGCCATTAGCCACTGTTGTCATTGGCGGGCTGATCTCCTCAACTCTGCTGACACTGCTTGTGCTACCCTCCTTATATGCCCGGACGATGAAAAGCCGTGAACGATGAAAATTCTGATTATTGAAGATGAAAAAGCTCTCGGCTCTGCTGTCAGAGATCGCGTGCGCCAGGCAGGACATACCGTAGACTGGTTTACGAACCTGAGTGATGCCCGGGCTGCACTAAAAGTCTCTTCATATGATTTTTTATTGCTTGATCTGGGGTTACCCGATGGGAACGGACTTGAACTGGTGCGCGAAATACGCCGGCAACGATCTTTACTGGCCATTCTGATTACGACAGCGAGAGACCAGATCAGTGATCGTATTTCAGGCCTTTCAGAAGGTGCTGACGATTATATTGTCAAACCTTATGACCTTGATGAACTGGTCGCCCGTATTGATGCTGTCTCAAGACGTTATACTGCTTTACCGGATAATATTATAACCTGTGGTAATATCATCATCGATTTATCACGACGCCAGCTTATACAAAATAAAAATACAATAGACCTCTCAGCGCGCGAATGGGCTGTTATTGAACTCCTGGCACGCAGACCTGGTGCACTGTGCAGCCGCGAACAGATTGAAGATGCCCTTTACAGCCTGAGCGATGATGTTGAGAGCAACGCGATTGAAGTTTTCATCAGCAGAATACGAAAAAAAACCAGTCCTGATCTTATTACAACCGTACGCGGCAGAGGATACAGGCTGGCAGGAATCAGCTTATGAAACAATGGAGCCTGGCATCACGCATTGTATCCGGGACACTCATGGTCGTGCTGGGCGCCCTGGTTGTTCTGAGTATTCTTATTGCAGCTTTCACCCGTTTTGAAGTGACGGAGCGCCTTGATAACTCTTTGCAGGAAGTTGCCGAACGCCTTGAGTTTGTTGTCGGCAAACTTGATGAAAGCGGAAAAAATACTTCCATACCAGGCGGACGCATTGCCTATCTGTCAGGTGTCAACAGACGCACACTGGCATATCAGATTGCCGGGACAGACGGACATCTGGAAGTCAGGTCACAAAATGCACCACCAAAGCTGTTTATACCTGATCTCAAAACTGGTTTTTACAATGCTCCCTCATTTCGGGTCTATGTTGTGCCCTCAGCCTCAGGGCACCATTATATTCTCGTAGGAGAGCCTGACTTTCACAGAAACGAAGCTGTAAGACGGGCTGTTCTTATTTCAGTTTTACCAATGATTATCTTTTTTCCGGCAATATGGATTTTGGTACGGTGGCACGTGCGACATGCAATGCGCCCTCTGACATGCTTACAGCAGGAAATAAGAAGTCGCGGAGGCTCTAATCTGGAACCGGTGCCGCCGCTTGATTTACCAGAAGAACTTGTGACTATTCATACAGCTGTTAATCTTTTACTCGAACGCCTTAAAATGGCTCTGTCCACCGAAAGAGCTTTCGCTGCCAATGCAGCTCATGAGCTAAGGAATCCTGTCGCGGCGTTGCTGGCACAGGTTCAGCTGCTAAAAGCAAAGCTCGCTGCATCAGACCATGAAGAACAAGCCAGAACAATTATGCAG
Organism: Acetobacter sp. DmW_043; assembly: GCF_002153485.1. Lineage (NCBI taxonomy): Bacteria > Pseudomonadati > Pseudomonadota > Alphaproteobacteria > Acetobacterales > Acetobacteraceae > Acetobacter > Acetobacter sp. DmW_043. Next base: position 60,037 of record NZ_JOMN01000023.1, read on the forward strand.
CAGACCCGGCGTATCGGAAGAACAATGGAGAAACTGCTTCAGCTTTCAAGGGCAACATCAGGTATTGCTCTGAGTGGGGAGAGTTTTGATCTGATACCAGTTATTCGGTTTTTAGCAGAAGAGCTTCAGCGTGAGAATCACTGTATTATAAAAATTTCAGGTGTTAACGGCTTACTCCTTAAAGGAGATATGGATATTGCTGGCATTTTGTTTCGTAACCTTCTTGAAAATGCTGTTCTTCATGGATTATCCGGACAAGCTGTCAAAGTAAAAATTACTGAGGACCAGTGTGTTATGATTACCAATGACTGTGTTTCACTCTCTCCTGAGAATCTGAAAGATCTGGAAAAACCATTTATCAGAGGTCAGACAAATGCAGACGGGAGCGGCCTGGGACTTGCCATTGCACGGCAAATAACTGAGCAGCTTGGAGCTGAGATGAATGTCACCTCACCGATCCCTGAGCAAACAAGAGGTGTTATGGTTAGTATAAAATTTCAGTCATCTAAAAAAAATAAAAAATGATAAAAGTTTTTACATACCTCATCATTTCTTAGATTTGTTTTTTTGCTGAGAATCTCGGATACGCCCCATAATATACGCACCGGCTGTCACAGGCTCATAGCAGGATGCCTGCCCCTCAGGCAAACCAAGATCCCGGGGATTAATAACAGCATCAAAGTCAGGATCATAAAAAGTTGCAATAGAAAAGCGTTCTTTACCTGATTTATTTAAAACACGGTGCATATTAGAACGGTAACGATTATTAGACCACCGGCATAATAAATCACCAATGTTAATCACAAGAGTGCCGGGCACAGGTGCTGCAGGAACCCATTCATTCTGAAGATTCTGCACCTCGAGGCCGCCAGTATCATCCTGCCATAATAAGGTAATACAACCATAATCTGTATGAGGGGCAACACCGTAGGTAATGCTTGTTGTGTCAGCGGGCATTTGAGCCGGCGGGTACCATATGGTCTGTGTTCTCTGCAACGGATAATGATATTTTTTTTCAAAAAAATTACTGTCAAGATTGAGAGAGTTTGCGACAGCCTTTAGCAGTAACTGCCCACACTGAGCCGCAGCCTGATAATAATTTAAAAAAGCCTGCCTGAATGCCGGCCGTCCTTCAGGCCATACATTAGGCCCCTGTAAATCGTTCTGCGGCGGGCTTTCCATTCCATCCGGCGGAAACTCAGGACCGATCTGAAAAAATTCTTTATAGTCAGGACGTTCGGCACCATACATAATTGTACGGTTAAGCGCATTAAATCCACGCACTGCCTGCTTTGGGCGATACTGATCTTTTTCTGAAAGAGGAAGATGAAAAAAATCAAGAGATTCCCGGCGCAAATTTTCAATATATACATCAGGAATACCATGATTTTTTACATAACAGAAACCAGAGGTAATAAAAGCATGATGAATTTGCTTCCCCGCAAGAGCAATGTCACCTGCACGAGCAGGAGCAAGATCAATAACGGGTATAAAACTATTTTCAGTCATTACGTTATTCCCTCCTCTTTGTGAAAAAATTATAAAATTATCCTGAATAAGCTACTTTCTTTCTCTTGTGGTATCAGGATATTTTCAGAATTATCTGATACAACACAGTTCCAGACTTCACCCGGGAGAAGTCTCATATCTGATGAATCATTACGTGACAAAACCCATCGTCCGACAGATGGAAAAATAAATACTCTCTGCGTTCCTTTATTTTTTCCTGAAAAAGAAAATTGTTTGTCAAAAAAAGAAAAATCTATTTTTTTGACATTATCTTTCTCATCTTTAATCATCAGGTTTAAAGCCTGGACACCTCCGGCTGAGCATGCAGACAAAACATCCTCATCTCCGGAAAATTCAATTGGACTATTCTTATTTTTTATCAGGTGACACCACGATTTATCTTTTGCAGACAAGGCAACCTCACCCTGGCTCAGTATAGCAAAATAACGCCACCAGCCCCGGAAACGGGAAAAAGGTGCATCATTCAAAATATCAGCCACACTCAAACGCCACTGCAATCCGGCACCAGAGGTTGTCTCCTCTGCAATAAGGCGCGTGACACCCTGACCATTACGCCAGGGCTGCGCCCTGATTTCAGATAAACACTGGCGCTGCCACATCAGCCGGCAACTTCAGGCAGCATTTTACCCGGGTTTAAAATATTATTGGGGTCAAAAGATTTTTTCATCATACGCATAACATCCAGAGCAACTGAACCATGCTCGCGTTCCATAAATTCCTTTTTACCGAAGCCGATCCCGTGCTCGCCGCTACATGCCCCGCCCAGAGAAAGCGCACGTCCGACAATTTTACGATCAAGCTCAAGCGCACGCTCCAATCCGTCAGGCTCAGGCGGCACAAGAATAACCGTATGGAAATTACCATCACCCACATGCCCGACAATAGGAGCAAGCAGGCCTGACTCCTCAATATCGCGCTTACTGCCAGTAATCAGCTCAGTCAAAGCCGAGACAGGCACAACGGCATCAGTCGCCAGCCCCCGATGATTAGGGCGGTAAGCAAGACAGGCCCAGAAAGCATTATGCCGGGCTTTCCATAATTCATTACGGTTTTCGGGGTTATTACTCCACAAAAAGCCTTTACCATTATGGTCATCGACAACACTCTCCATTGTCTCAACCTGCTCTTTCACAGCAGCAGGCGCACCATGGAACTCGAAAAACATCGTCGGGAGGACATCATATCCCTCCATTTTAGAGTAACGAATGCATGCATCCATCTGCACTTCATCCATTAATTCCATACGACCAACAGGCAGGCCGAGCTGCATGGTTGTTACAGCAACATTGACAGCATCTTCCAGTTTTTCAAACTGGCACACGGCTGTCGCTACAGCCTCTGGCTGACCATGTAAGCGCAGCTGCACCTCAGTAATAATGCCTAATGTCCCCTCCGAACCGACAAAAAGACGTGTCAGATCATATCCGGTGGCAGATTTACGCACCCTGCCACCTGTACGCATCACACGACCATCTGCCAGAACAACGGTCAAACCAAGGGTATTTTCACGCATTGTGCCATAACGCACAGCTGCTGTGCCTGAGGCACGGGTGGCACACATCCCCCCCAGCGTAGATTCTCCACCCGGATCAACCGGAAAAAACAACCCGCTGTCACGCAAATAAGCATTAAGAGCATGACGCGTAACCCCTGCCTCAACACGGCAGTCCATATCCTCAGCATTCACTTCAAGGATACGGGTCATACGGGAAAGATCGAGACTAATACCCGTCTCTGAAGGGGTAACATGCCCTTCAAGTGAAGTGCCCCCGCCAAAAGCCACAACCGGCACAGAATGCTCGTTGCAGGCTTTAAGAACAGCTGAAACTTCTTCAGTACTTTCGGCAAAAATAACCGCACCAGGCAGACATCCCTCCTGCCAGCCCTCGCCATGAGCATGATGCTCACGCACAGCTTCTCCGCGAGAAATACGATCACCGAAAATTTCAGCTAATTCTGTCAGAACATGTTCAAGGGCAGACATAATAAACTTTCCACAACAAAGCGATGGCGAATCTGCTGTCTTACAAACTCAGATCAGCGAGAGCGTGAAGAACTGTATCATTTTCCTCGGGCAGGCCAATACTGATACGCACCCAGTTTTCAAAACCAGGCTCTTTCCACGGCTTAATAATAATGCCTCGTTCAAGTAACGCATCTGCAAGCTGAGCTGCACCCTGCGTCGTGCGGACAAATACAAAATTGGTCCAGGCAGGAGCAACAAAAAAACCAAGCTCTCTGAGGGCCTTCGCCATGCGCTCTCTTTCAGCAATCCCTTTTCGGATACAGTCTTTCATATATGCGACATCTGCAAGCGCCGCACTGGCCGCAATCTGGGCCGGCATATTTGTGTTAAACGGATCGCGCACAGTATCAAGCACTGAAGCAACCTCCTCTGACGAGGTCAGGGCATAGCCAATACGTAAGGCTGCCAGCCCATACGCTTTAGAAAAAGTACGCAGGATAATCCAGGGGCGCCCCTGCTTCTCGAGTAATGCACGCGCATCAGGATAGTTCGGGTCTTCCTCTGCATATTCCCGATAAGCTTCGTCAACGACAATGAGGGCATCCTGCGGACAGGCCTCGATCAGCTCAGAGAGATCTGCTCCGGTCATCATACAACCTACCGGATTAGAGGGGTTTGAAAACATTAAAATTTTCAAAGGTTTCTTTACCGCAGCCAGTAAGGCAGCCTGATCAAAAGTCGCTTCTGCAGTGACCGGAACAGCATCGACCTCAGCCCCCATCATACGCGGATAAATTTCGTGCAGACCAAAAGCTGGCCTGACCGTTACCACACGATCACCTGACGAAAGATATGCCTCGGCAATCAGGCGGATAATCTGCTCTGAGCCATTCCCGACCAGAACACGCTCTGCCTCGGTCATATGCGCCCGCGCGATATCATGACGCAGCAAAGCGGCACCCGCATCAGGATAACGCCCCAGCCGGTCTGCCAGACCTGCCCACCCGGCTTTAACCTGCGGTGAGGGGCCATAAGGATTCTCATTACTTCCCAGCTTAACAATCTTTGTAAGATTATAACGCCTGCGGACCTCATCTTCTGAAAGACCAGCATTATAACGGGGCAACATCGAGACTTCAGCCCGGCATAATGCCTTATGACCTGAAAATGAGAGTGCTACAGAATCCAACATCCCGAAGAAACCTCCTGCCTTAAGCGGTATTCGTCATTAATGTATAGACATTTAAAACCTGTAAAGAGAGAAATGTATAAGATTTGTGCCCTGCGCATATTTTACACTCATCGGGACAGGAGAAGCCTGAAGGAAAAGCCCGGAAACACTGTGTTTTTCTTAATAAATTTGAAAATATGTTAATATTCAATAATGTTTTCCCTCATTTCATCTCAGGGCATACAAAAATTCTACGCCTGTTTTTTCTTCTTGACCGATCGTGTACATACAACATATTGTTTTGATATCGGAACATGAGGAAAACCGCTTATGGCCCTTCCTGCTCATCAGATCATGTTGGACGACGCAACCATTTCAGCATTTCAGACTGAAGGCGTAGCCGTTGTTCGCGGCGCCTTCTCAGACTGGACAGAGCTTCTGCGCGATGGCATGGCAGCCACCATGGCAGCTCCCAGCCCGCTCGAACGCTCTTACCAGCCTGAAGGCTCTGCTCCGTTTTTTCAGGATCTGTGCAACTGGCAGCGTATCCCACAATTTAGAAAATTCATCGAAAACTCACCCGTTGCAGGTATAGCCGCCCAGCTGATGCAGGCGCGTGAGGTACGCTTTTTTCATGACCACGAACTGGTCAAAGAACCTGGCACAACATTAGTAACCCCATGGCACCAGGATAGTCCGTATTACTGCGTGACGGGAGAGAAAACACTCAGTTTGTGGATACCTCTTGATCCTGTCTCAAAAGATCAGTGCCTGGAGTGTGTGGCTGGCTCGCATAAGGAGGGTATAATTCACCGCCCCCGGCGTTTTGACGGATCGAAACTGTATAAAGACGATTCTCTGCCAGAAATGCCCGACATTAATGCAAACCGTGATGCATATACTATCCGCAGCTGGGACCTTGCCCCGGGGGATGCCATCGCTTTTGATTTTCGTATAATCCACGGTGCGCCGGCCACAACCGGCACCACGCAAAGACGGCGTGTGTTTTCTGCCCGCTGGGTAGGAGAAAATGCCCGTTTTGCTGACAGGGGCGGCAAAGGCTCCCCCCCCTTCCCGCACCTTACACTCAAAGACGGAGACCCGCTGGAAGGACCCGACTTCCCCCTGCTGTATAAAGCAACAGCCTGAACAGAAATGTGGAGAAGGTGGCATGACAAAATATGATCATTCCTGGCGCCTTCTTTTCTGTCTCACTATCAGCTGTTTTCTTACCCCCATATTCTGCTTGCCGGCTTATGCAGAGTGCCTTGATGATATTCGTCAGGCAGGCATGCTAACGGCTGGCAATGCGCTTCTTGGCGCACACCCCTCCCTCTGGCAGGATAAAGAGGGCGTCTATCATGGTATTGACGCAGACCTTTTACAGGAACTGACCAAAAGGCTGGATATACCGCATTCGCAATTTATCATCACAGAATGGACCACACTGGTCCCGGGCCTGAAAGTCGGCCGGTGGGATATTATCCTGTCTGATCTGACAATTACTGAAGAGCGCATTGCCTATGCGCATATTGCCTACTCACGCCCTTATTTTATGTTGTATGACCGTATTATCGTACCAGAAAACTCCCCTCTTCATACTCTGGATGATCTGAAAACAGCTAACCTGGGGTCTGTGCTGGGCACAACAGATTCAATGACGGCTCATATGCTGGTCGATAAAAATATTGCTGCAAAAGTAAGCGATTTTAATACCTTTGGTGACCCGTTTGTTGCCCTGAGAAACAAACAGGTTGATGCTGTCGTTGTCGACCAGGGCACTCTGCAGGCTCAGAAAGAGCACTTTGCAGGACTGCGCACTATCGGACCTCCACTTTTTTATGAACCCAAACCTGCCTGGAAAGATGCCCAGGCAAAGGCCAGCTACCGTCTGGGCGATGAGGGTATTGTCGTGCGTAACACCTGCCCTCTGCTGCTTAAAGCTATTAATAAAGCAATGGATGATATGAAACAGGATGGCACGCTTCGCACCATCCTCAGGCGCTACCATGTCTGGGAAGAGTTGCAGGACCACCTGAACCAGAACGAACAGACGGAGTAACACAATGAGCGTTTTCTGGTCTGAAGTGCATGAATATCTGCCTTTTCTCCTTAGTGGCGCAGAAGTAACTCTTCAGCTCTCCTTCATCAGCATGGCCGGAGGCATGATACTGGGTTTTCTCACAGCTACAGGGCGGCTGTCCGGCAGTCGCCTCATACGATGGCCGCTTGAGGCCTATGTCGAAATCTGGCGTGATACACCCCTTATTGTGCAATTACTGCTTATCTATTTCTCTCTCCCTGAGCTGGGTATTATTCTCCCTGCGTTCTGGGCTGGTGCACTGGGCCTGACCCTGAACCTGTCAGCCTATCTGTCTGAAGTCTACCGTGCAGCCATTCAGGCTGTTGATGAAGGACAGAAATCTGCGGCCATTTCTCTGGGCATGTCCCCTCTTCAGATTTACCGGCGCCTTATTATTCCTCAGGCTTTTGTTGCTTCTCTCCCCACCCAGGGCGGCTATTTTATTGCTTTACTGAAAGACTGTTCTCTGGTTTCTTTTATCTCTGTCAACGAACTTTTACGACATGCAACAATCGTCATCTCGAACACGTTTGACAGTATGAACACGTATCTGATGGTCGCACTGATCTACTTCATTATGAGTTTTACCAGCGCACGCTGTGTCAGCTGGCTTGAACGTAAACTCACCCCTTCACGCCACACCAAAGGCAGCGTTGCCAATGTCATGCCAGAAGCTATGGAAGGGATTACACCATGACAACAGCAGCTCCGGTGCTAACGCTACAGCAGGTTTATAAATCATATGGCAGTCACGCTGTTCTGCGCGGTGTTGACCTGACTGTTTTACAGGGAGAGGCCCTTTTTATCATCGGCCCCAGCGGAGGAGGTAAATCTACTTTACTGCGCTGCATTAACTTTCTCGAACGTCCCGAAGCTGGCAGCGTCACCTTTCTGAACCAGAAACTCTGCCAGCACTATCGCTCACACTTTGAAATTGCCCCTGAAAAACAACTGCGGCAGGCAAGAGCTCGCATGCCTATGGTTTTTCAGCAGTTCAACCTCTTTTCACACCAGACCACCCTGGAAAATGTGATGGAAGCGCTGTTAACCGTCAAAAAACTCCACAAAGATCAGGCCGTCATACTGGCACGCCACGCTCTGGACAGGGTCCAGATGCTGCAAAAACAAAACAACTACCCCCACCAGCTTTCAGGCGGCCAAAAACAACGTGTCGCCATAGCCCGGGCACTGGCGATGGAACCTCCTGTTATTTTGTTTGATGAGCCAACAAGTGCACTTGACCCTGAGCTGGTCAGCGGCGTGCAAAGTATTATTCGTGACCTGTCAGCACAGGGGCTGACGCTGCTGACTGTCACACACGACCAGGCCTTTGTACAGTCAACCGCACACAAAGTCTGTTTTTATGCTGATGGCCATATCGTGGAAAGCGGCCCGCCAGAGCAGATTTACAACACACCCCGCACTGAACGGGTGCGTCAGTTTGTTCATTCTGTCAGTGCCCGCCATCACTGATTTTTATTACGATAAAGAAATATACTAATGCCATATAATACTGCACAGGAAAATACTATTATGCCCACAGATATCGCTGGCACGCAGGATCACGGCATGACACTTCCACCCACTGAGCAACCCACTACCGGTACAGCCGCAACAATTGAACACAGAACCATCTACCCCATTCCTCACTCTGAAAGAATGGGACACCCGCGCGACCTGTTCTCCGTCTGGTTTGGCACGAACACTACTATTCTGACAGTTATTACCGGTGCACTGGCGTCAGTAGTTTTTCACCTCCCCCTCATGACAGGCTGCCTGGCCCTTTTAGCCGGCAACCTGATTGGCGGTGTCTTTATGGCACTGCATGCAGCACAGGGACCACGACTGGGGGTGCCGCAAATGGTACAAACATGTGGGCAGTTTGGCTCCATGGGAGCTGTGCCTATGATTGCCCTGGTAGTCTTTATTTATGTTGGTTTCTCGGCTTCTAATCTGGTTGTCGGGGGTGAGGGCTTTCAGTTATCTGTGCCATGGCTTGGCTACACAGGCGGCGTTTTGGCTGTCACGGTGCTGTCAGCTTTCCCTGCCTTCTGGGGGTATCGCACCATTCATGCCATGACAAAAATCATCTCTGTGGCATGCGGAGCCGCCATTATATGGGCACTGGTCGTCGTTATGAGCAACAGTGACGCCATGACAACCCTCCATCATTTCGGGCACACCACATTATCAGGCTTTATGGGTGCCGTCTCTGTTGCTGCTTTATGGCAGCTGGCTTACGCGCCTTATGTATCAGACTACTCACGCTATCTGCCAGACAGCAAACAGGGAGCACAGCACGCTTTTCATGCTACCTACTGGGGCTCTGCTCTGGGCACAATCCTTCCTATGTTTCTTGGTGCAACACTGGGGGCAGTCACACCCCATGGCTCAGATATTCTGCCAACGCTCATGCATTATCTGGGCAGCGGCGGCCCGATTGTCATGGCTACTCTGATTATCGGCATTACTGTCGCCAATGGTATGAGCATATACTGCGGTAGCCTGTCTTCCCTCATGCTACTGCAAATGGCCTGCCCCAAACGTCATTTTGGCATGAAAACACGTATGTTGATTACAGCAGGAATCATGCTTTTTGTGCTCGCACTCACTATGCTCATGACGCACAATTTTATGGAGACATATACAGAATTTCTTAATTTTCTGATGATCATTATGATCCCGTGGACTGCGATCAACCTGATTGATTACTACCTTGTGCAACATGGCACTTATGATGTTGCTTCATTTTTTAAAGCGGACGGAGGCCTGTACGGGCGTTATAATACGCCTGCCCTTATATGCTACGTAATTGGCATTGCTGTGCAAATTCCTTTTATATCAAATACGTTTTATACCGGCCCTTTTGCCAGCATGATGGATCATACCGATATTTCGTGGGCTGCCGGCCTTATTCTGACATCACTGTTTTATATACTTTCTATCAAATACCGTAAGGTTTCGTAAAAATCATAACCTGAACGAGTTTATCTGACACAACCAGGCGCGCAGACACTCTGCGCGCTTTTTGCTAATCATACCTCCAACTCAGGTGCATACTTTATCGCGCAACGTATCATCTTGTTGTTGCTTTAATTTTTCATAAAAACCACATTTAAAAAAATATTTCGCAATCGTTTCGAATCCTATTGACCTAACTCGTATGGACAACTTAGGGTTCTTATCGAAATTGGTGCATCAAAATCAAAAATTGCTGAACCAATAGAACAAAAACATATTGTCTATATCTTTTCTTCTCCTGCCCCCATAACTGCACCGGTGGAGTTCAGACGCATGAGACCCAGCACCGTTTCACTGACCAGACTATTACTATTGTCCTCCGCGTTTATTCCGATAGGCAGCGGTTATGCGCGAGCGGCAACCCCGGTTCATAAAACACCGCACATCACTGCACGAAAACATATTCCACCGGCCAGAAATGCAAAAATTGTATCTAAAGCCAGTGCAAAACAAAAAACAGCCACACCACAGGAACCTGCAACTTATCTCAGTTCCACATCTGAACAGTTTGAAGTGCGCTCACATAATGTGCCACATGGTGCTGTGGTCACTATTGGCCAGAAACTTCTGTCTCAGGCTCCGGCAGGTACAAACCCTCTGAAAACTCTGGCACAGCTTCCTGGCATCATGTTTCAGACAGCACAGCCACAGGGTATTGATGTCTGGTCTAACCAGGTATTTATGCACGGCTTTCAGCAGCAGGAAATCGGGATGACTCTCGATGGTATGCCTCTGGGCGAACAGACTGTTCGTAACTATAACGGTCTCAATACTATTCAGGCTATTTCGTCAGAAAACGTTGCCCGCATTGTTGTGTCTGAATCAGCCGGAGCCGAATCTGTTGCTGCGACAAACAACCTTGGCGGTTCGTTTTCCTACATCTCACGCGACCCCGCTCATAAATTTGGCGGCACCGTCACACAGGGTTTTGGCAGCTACGCAAACTTCCATACCTTTGCCCGTGTTGACAGTGGCGACCTCAACAGCACCGGCACACGTTTTTATGCCTCTTACATGCGACAGGACGGACAAATCTGGAAAGGCACCGGTGATCAGTTCATGCAGCAGGTCAACGCCAAATTTGTGCAGCCGGTTGGTGAAAGCAGCAGTATATCAGCCTTTTTTGACTGGGCAGACCTTCACCAGTTTTCGACTCCTGATGTCTCTCCCGAAATGCTCAGTAATGTCGGCTATAAAACAACTAATTATTATAACGGTAAGCAAAGCGGCCTTCAGGCAGCTATTAACGCCGCAAACGGTATATTTCCTCCTGGTTTTAATAAGCTCAAAGACCCGGAAGATTCTGCCTATTATGATGCCGTGCTGAATACTGATGATACATTTGGCGGCATTAAATCTCATATGCAGCTGACTGATAAACTCACCTGGGACACAACAGCCTACGGGCACGGAGAAACAAACCAGACAACCTGGACCACACCTTATTATTCATCACCTAACGGCTCACCATTGTCTGAGCTGGTCAAAGAACCCTCTATTCGTCGCTTTGGTATTCTTTCTCAGCTACATTACAATATTGCACATAACGATATCAGCGGTGGCGTGTGGTATGAAAATAACCATTACCAGTCAAATATGTTCGCATATGAAATGCCAAATATCGTTGATGGCCAGCTGACATCTGCCATTCCTAACCCCCTTGGGCACTGGTCAAACCCGTTCGCAAAAATTTATAACCAGACATATAATACCAATACATTCACAGCCTTTGTTCAGGACACCTATCGTATCCTGCCCAATCTGGCCCTGCATTTTGGTTTCAAATCAGTGCTGGCAACAACGCGCGTAGGCAATGGTTTTATTAATGACGATTATTATGGCGCAGGCTCTAATATTGCCAGTGGCGTTGGTCTGACCACATCAAAACCATTCCTGCCACACATCAGTGCTGACTGGCACTTCCTGAAACATCATGAACTCTATTTTGATATTTCAGAAAACGTGCATACCTATGCACAATCTGGCTACAAACTCTCCAACTCCCCTTTTGCCATCTCCCAAACTGCGTTTGATGCTGGTCGCAACTCATTTAAACCAGAAACTGACTGGACCTATGCGCTGGGCTACCGGTACAATAGCCGCTTTGTCGGGGCGTCGGTTTATGCCTATCGCACAAACTTTAATAACCGACTGCAGCAAATCACTTCCGGTTCAGCCGTTAATCCTGTCTCTACAGTGTCTAACGTTGGTGGCGTAACCATGAATGGTGTAGATGCAGCCATTACAATCATGCCGATCAGGAACCTCTCTTTCACAAACAGCATCAGCTATGACCACGCCACTTACGATAATAACCTGACTGAAGCCGGCACATCTTATGGTACAAAAGGCAAGCAAATCGTTAACTACCCACGATTTATGTATAAAACACGTCTTTCATACGAATGGCGAGGTGTAACGGCTTATGTCGATGCCAACTATATCGGCAAGCGTAACTACAGCTATACCGGTGATGTCAAAATTCCTGGTTACTGGCTCAGCAACCTTGGCGTTCAGTATAATTTTGGCAAGCTTGAAGCCTTCCGCAACTCTGTTTCAGCGGTAAAAGACCTTACACTCAGCTTTAGCATCACAAACCTGCAAAATAACCGCTACATTTCAACGATGGGCGAAAACGGCAATCCTCTCAGCACAGGCCAGGGCGCGCTGGCTTACCAGTCTATGCTGGTTGGCGCACCGCGTATGTTCTTTGGCTCACTGAGTGCTAATTTCTGATATGTGACTAAACAAAACCCCTGTTATCATAATCTGATAACAGGGGTATGCAGAGCAAAAAACAAAATCATTTTTGTCGTTTTAATACATCCACACCAGCTAAACGCAAACTTTCAACACTGTTGTGCCCTGAGAGGGCAAGTACATCATATATCTCCCGGCGCAGCAGGGAGATCATCTCCCTGACCCCGGACTCTCCTCCTGCAGCAACTGCCCAGGCCCATGGCCTGCCTGATGCTGTAAGTGAAGCCCCCTGCGCAAGAGATGTTACAACATCACCACCACGGCGAATACCACTATCGATCACCACAGAACAATGCTGTCCGGCTGATTGTACAATCTCAGGCAAAACAGCAAGGGTTGCAGGTGCGGGGTCAAGCTGCCGACCGCCATGATTAGAAACTATAACGGCATCAGCCCCGGCAGCCACACAACGTGCGGCATCATCAGCATGCATAATACCTTTAACAAGCAGCTGACCGCTCCACTGTGCTCTGAACCATTCAAGGTCACGCCATGTCAGACCAGGGTCAATTTGCGATGCAGCATTCTTTGCCTGCTCAAGCAAAGAATGCCCCATGCCATAGGCACTTAAATTACGCAGCTGAGGCATACCATGACGCGCCATGCCAGCACCCCAGCGCCAGGCTGCCGCAAAAGAGGCCAGCTGAGCCAGAGATGGCTTACTGAGCCGCCTGAAACCATTACGCTCATCACGTGGCCGCAATGGGGTAACAGGCGTATCTACTGTGAAAATAAGCGTACGCACACCACATTTACGCGCACGCTCCATCATATCACGGGTTATATCACGGTCACGAAAAACATAAATCTGAGCCAGCACATCCGCGCCCGGCACCTGGCATATTTCTTCAAGTGACGCGATTGAAAATGTTGATACACAAAAAGGAATTTTTTCTTTCGCCGCAGCTCGTGCAGCCATCAGATCACCACCCTGACGCATCATTCCCGCAAAACCAACCGGTGCCAGCATAAAAGGAGCGGAGCAGTCATAACCAAGCCACTGCGTTGTTGTTGATACAGATGATACATCACGAAGACAACGTGGTTTGATCGTCCATTTTCTGAACTCATCCCGATTAGCCTGGAGTGTTCTTTCTTCATGGGCACCACCTGCCACATAGTCACGAAATAACCGCGGGAGAAATTTTTCTGCTTTTTTCTGTAACTCTGCACTATCAACACAGGCCATCATAACCTCTCAATACAAAAAACCCCCGGACAATGCCGGGGGCAGGAGCAGAACTATAGGCTCAGACAGCACTACACTCCGGCAATGGCACAAACTCCTTCACTCTGTCAGCTATCACTCCACCAGCTATCAGCTCACGCATTGCTTCAATATCCGGGGTAAAAAGCCTGTCCTGTGCAAAAAAGGCAATTTTCTCACGCACAGCATCCTTTGCCACAGAAAGCGGGCGCGATGTGAGCAACGGCGCAAGAAAATCAAGCCCCTGCACTGCTGCCAGCCCTTCAATAGCAATAATCGTACAAACATTATCCACTATATCTTCCAGGCGTCTGGCTGCAAAAGTTGCCATACTGACATGGTCTTCCTGGTTAGCAGAGGTTGGCAGGCTATCAACACTGGCCGGGTGCGCCAGCGTTTTATTCTCTGACGCCAGAGCTGCAGCTGTAACCTGTGCAATCATAAAACCAGAATTCAGGCCACTCTCTTTAACCAGGAAGGGTGGCAGACCACTCATCTGTGCATCCATCAGCATAGCAAGACGACGCTCAGAAATTGCACCCACCTCAGAAACAGCTATTGCGATTGTATCTGCTGCAATAGCCACTGGTTCAGCATGGAAATTGCCACCTGAAATCATTTCATCTGTTTCTGCAAAATGAATGGGGTTGTCAGAGACCGCATTGGCTTCAATAACCAGCGTTCTGGCCGCATTACGCAACGTATCAAGACATGCACCCATAACCTGAGGCTGACACCGCAGGCAGTACGGATCCTGAACGCGCTCATCTTCCTCCCTGTGTGAATCACGAATGGAGGAATTCTCAAGCAGACTACGATATACAGCCGCCGTTTCTATCTGCCCGCGCTGCCCGCGCAGCACGTGCAGGCGCGGGTCAAAAGGAGCATCTGTGCCCCGTGCGGCATCAAGCGTCAGACCACCGGCAATAAGAGCTGCCTGGAACACACGCTCAGCCTTAAACAGACCAGACAATGCCAGCGCCGTTGAGGCCTGCGTGCCATTAAGCAACGCCAGCCCTTCCTTCGGGCCAAGTTCAACCGGCGTCAGACCGGCAGCCTGCAGTGCCTCTGCTCCGGTCATTTTCTGACCTTTATAGAAGGCATGCCCTTCGCCAATAACAACTGCACTCATATGTGCCAGAGGAGCAAGGTCACCTGACGCACCCACTGACCCTTTTTCAGGGATAACCGGTATAACCCCACGATTCAGCATCGCCAGCAGCAGGGTAACAACCTCTTTGCGCACGCCGGAGAACCCTCTTGCCAGGCCATTAGCCTTAAGCAGCAAAATCAGCCTGACCACAGCCTCGTTCATTGGCGCGCCAATACCAGCAGCATGACTCAGCACAAGATTACGCTGCAGCTCTTTCAGTTTATCATCCGGGATACGGGTTTTTGCCAGCTTACCAAAGCCGGTATTCACACCGTAAACCGGCTCACCTCGTGCAACAATACGCTCAACCGACAAAGCAGCAACGTCAAGCACCTTACCTGCCTCGGCAGATAACTCTATCTGCATGGAAGGCGAGAAAAAGAAAGAGCGCATATCTGCATAAGTCAGCTGACCAGGGTGCAGTATAAAAGATGATGCAGTCATGCCCTCAGGCTCCACGTTTAATCATTGGCAGGTTCAGAGATTTTTCATGCGCGCATTCTACAGCTATGTCGTAGCCGGCATCTGCATGGCGCATAACACCGGTTGCAGGGTCGTTCCACAACACGCGCTCAAGGCGGCGGGCAGCCTCGGCTGTGCCATCAGCCACAATGACCATGCCCGAATGCTGTGAGAAACCCATACCCACACCACCACCATGATGCAACGAGACCCAGGTAGCCCCGGATGCTGTATTAAGCAGTGCATTCAGTAAGGGCCAGTCAGACACAGTATCACTGCCATCACGCATGGCTTCAGTCTCACGGTTAGGGCTGGCAACTGAACCACTGTCAAGGTGGTCACGACCGATCACAATCGGGCCTTTCAGCTCACCTTTTGCAACCATTTCGTTAAAGGCCAGCCCCAGGCGATGACGGTCACCCAGCCCTACCCAGCAGATACGAGATGGCAGCCCCTGAAAATGAATTTTCTCCCGTGCCATATCCATCCAGTTATGCAGATGAACGTCATCAGGCAGCAACTCTTTCACTTTCTGATCGGTTTTATAAATATCTTCCGGATCACCTGAGAGAGCAGCCCAGCGGAACGGCCCGATACCACGGCAGAACAGAGGCCGGATATAGGCAGGCACGAACCCGGGGAACGCAAAGGCATCCTCAAGACCTTCTTCAAAAGCCATCTGACGGATATTATTACCATAATCAAAAGTAGGAATACCCATACGGTGAAAAGCCACCATAGCCTCGACATGCTCACGCATAGACTGACGGGCTGCTTTCTCTACTGCAGCAGGGTCAGTCAGACGTTTCTGCTCTGCTTCTTCCAGTGTCCAGCCTTTGGGCAGGTAACCATTCCGCGGGTCATGTGCAGAGGTCTGATCTGTTACGGCATCGGGGCGCACACCACGGCGTACCAGCTCCGGGAAGACTTCTGCCGTATTACCTAAAAGGCCAACCGAAATCGCCTTACCCTCTGCACAGGCTACGGTAATCAGCTCAAGCGCTTCATCAAGCGTATCCACCCGGCAATCAAGATAGCCTGTATCAAGACGTTTCTGAATACGGCCAGGTTCACACTCAACAGCCAGCATAGAGGCTCCGGCCATCACGGCAGCCAGCGGCTGCGCACCACTCATACCGCCCAGACCACCGGTCAGAATCCATCGGCCTTTCAGGCTGCCACCGTAATATTGCCGCCCCATCTCGACAAAAGTTTCATAAGTACCCTGAACAATACCCTGCGAACCAATATAGATCCACGAACCAGCGGTCATCTGGCCGTACATCATCAGCCCCATGCGGTCGAGTTCGTTAAATTTATCCCAGTTTGCCCAGTGCGGTACGATATTAGAATTTGCAATCAGCACACGCGGTGCATCTGCATGTGTGCGAAAAACACCAACCGGTTTACCTGACTGCACCAGTAAGGTCTGGTCATCCTCCAGCTCACGCAGGCTGGCAACAATCTGGTCATAACATGCCCAGTTTCGTGCAGCTCTACCTATACCACCATAGACAACCAGCTCTGAGGGACGCTCAGCCACCTCAGGATCCAGGTTATTCATCAGCATGCGCAAGGCAGCTTCAGTTTGCCAGCTTTTAGCTGTTTTCTCCGTCCCTGTCGGAGAGCGGATAATGCGGTCATTAGCAAGGCGGTTATTTGAAACTGCAGATGCGTCACTCATTTTCCAACCCTTGTTCATACTTGTATATACTTTTAGTTAAGCGTCATACAATTTCGTTGTCAATCTGGAATAAATTAAAAAAAAACACTTCTGACGTTTTCAGGGCTTAAACGCCAGAGCACAGCGCAGAAGCTGAAGCAGGGTTTGCTTAAGCTGTGCAGCTTTCTGCGCACTTAAAGGCCAGGGATATTTTTCAGTTTCCAGGTAGGTTGTTTGCGCAAGTTCAAGCTGTACAGCATGTATATTCTGATCTGGCTGCCCGTAATGACGAGTCGTATACCCCCCCTTAAAACGCCCGTCGAGAACATGGGTATAGTGCAAAGCCTGTGCTGCCTGAGCCACCAAAGCCTGAGCAAGTGCCGGCGCACAGGCCTGCCCCATATTGGTGCCAAAATTAAGGTCGGGTAAAACCCCTTCAAACAAACGAGGAATAGTGGAAGCAATAGAATGACCATCCCACAAAACAGCATACCCCCATTTTTCTTTTAAACGGCCAAGCTCCTGCTCTATCTGATCATGGTAAGGACGCCAGAACAGCCTGGTTCTCAGCACAGTTTCCTGCGCATCAGGCTCCTCTCCTTCACGGTAAACTGGCAGACCGGAAAAGGTGAAGTGTGGCACAAGCCCGGTGCTGGGGCGCCCGGGATACAGCACGCCGTCATCTGGCCCTCGGTTCAGGTCAACGACATAGCGTGAGTAATTTGCACGCAGTACGCCAATACCAAGAGCCTGCGCAAAATCGTAAAGCGTCTCCATATACCAGTCTGTATCAGGCAATGTGCTGCCATGCTCTGTCATACGCAGGGCCAGCCCTTCTGGCAGGCTCTGGCCAGCATGAGGCAAAGTAATCAGCACTGGCATATCACCTGGTGTAAAAGAATAAACCGGAAGCATCGTCTCTGACCTCTTTCTCTGCACTTTTATTTTTAAAAATCAGGAAAAAATTTCACGCATAATGGTTCTGAAATACTGTGTAAGGCGCTCCTGCTGAGGGTGATGCCCATCACGCACCCGCCACTCACCAGCTGACATCACATGCCTGACAGGCAATGCCGGAAGAGTGAATAACGCAGCATCTAAAACAGCATCACCTTCAAGATCAGGATGAATAAACTGCGTCTCATCAGGCACACATAAATCAGCACGGGCACCTGGCGTTAGCCCCCACTGTGCAAGACCACAGGCCTGAGCCCCGCCTGCCAGGGCCTGGCGATATAGCCACCCGCCGGTTGAACCCAGCTCACCCTGAGGCAGAGCAAGGCAGCGACTTTGTGCAGATAAACGCATGCCATATTCAAGCAGCCTCAGCTCTTCAGCCGGGCTGATCAGAATATTACTGTCTGACCCGATACCAAAGCGGCCGTTCTTTGCAACATATTCAACAAACGGAAAAAAGCCGTCTCCGAGGTTGGCCTCTGTCACCGGGCACAAACCTGCCACAGCCTGACTTTTTGCAATCCTCGTGACCTCAGGCGACGTAAGATGAGTCGCATGTATAAGACACCAGCGGGCATCAACAGGCACATGCTCGAACAGCCAGGCGACGGGCCTCTGCCCTGTCGCGGCAAGACACTGTTCTACCTCCCCGATTTGCTCCGCAATATGAATATGTACGGGTGATGACTGAGCAACAGCCGAAACAAGCGCATTAATATCTTCTGTCCCGACCGCACGCAGAGAATGCAGACCCAGCCCGACAGAAACAAGGGAACTCCCCTGCCATTGCTTTCGGAGATTACTGATAATTTCAGCTATAAAACCCGGTGTTGAGGCAAAACGTTGCTGCTCATCCTGCAAAGGTCTCTGTCCAAACCCTGCATACATATAGAGCGTCGGCAAAACTGTAACACCCAACCCTGCGGTTTGTGCACCTGCGGCAATTCTCATCGCCATTTCGGCAGGCTGATTGTAAGCACTGCCATTTTTATCACGATGCAGATAATGAAACTCAGCAACCTGCGTATAGCCTGCGCGTAACATTTCCATATACAAAAAAGCGGCAATCCCCTCCATCTGATCGGGAGAGATATGACCGGCAAGCTGATACATCAGCGTGCGCCATGTCCAGAAAGTGTCAGATGGCGTTTGCCGGCGCTCAGCAAATCCCGCCATGCCACGCTGAAAAGCGTGAGAATGCAGGCTGATCTGGGGTGGCAGAGCGATCTCATACTGCTCCATCCCTCTGGAGGGCTGACTGTCGGCTGTGACAGAAGAAAATCTGCCATCCGGCCCGATAACTAAGGAGACATTTTTTCTCCACCCCTCAGGGAGAAGAGCCTGCTTCACAAAAATTCCGGTCATGCAGTCATACCCATTTTACTCAGCTTCCACCCACATCATTAAAGCTGTTCCAGGCGGAATCTGACCGTTGTCGTTTTGAAACCATAACGGATTTGACTTATTTGTATATACCTTTGTATGGTATCTCACAGACTAAGAAAGCAGGATGCCATGTGGGATACACTCTGGAAGAACGTTCACTTAGCCACGATGGCACCATCGCGCATCAGCTCATCTGACCCTTATGGCTGCATTAAAAATGCCGCCATTGCAGCGAAAAATGGTAAAATTACGTGGATTGGCGCTGAAGCTGATCTTCCTGACGCCCCCGAAAAACTTGCACGATCTGTTATCTCTATGCAGCAGAAATGGGCCACCCCGGGGCTGATAGATGCCCATACCCATCTTGTCTATGCAGGTGATCGAAGTAACGAATTCAGCCAGCGCCTTAATGGAGTCAGCTATCAGCAGATTGCACACGAAGGCGGCGGTATTAACGCTACTGTAGCAGCCACACGTGCAATGTCTGAAGAGCAGCTGCTTGAACTGGCTATAACCCGTGCCAAGCGTATGATTGCAGGCGGCACCACGACTATCGAGGTGAAATCAGGCTATGGTCTGACCCTGGAAGATGAACTCAAGCTGCTGCGTGTAGGCCGTGCCCTTGAACAGCACCTTCCCATACGTGTGCATACAACCTTCCTGGGGGCACATGCTCTGCCACCTGAATATGCCGGCCGTCAGACTGACTATGTCAGCACCATCATCAATGATATGTTACCTCGCATAGGAGAAGAAAAACTCGCTGACAGTGTCGATGTCTTTTGTGAAACTATAGCATTCTCACGATCCGAAACCGAACAAATCTTTCAGGCCGCGGCACAACTTGGCCTGCCGGTTCGCATTCATGCTGACCAGATGTCAGACAGCGACAGCTGTGCTCTCGCAGCCCGCTTTAAGGCCCTGTCAGCTGATCATGTCGAATATGCTAACGAAAATGGTGTTCAAGCTATGGCGACAGCAGGCACTGTCGCTATGCTCCTGCCCGGAGCCTTTTACTTCATTCGCGAAACGAGACTGCCGCCGGTAGATCTTTTCAGAAAGCACAAAGTGCCCATGGGGCTTGCCACAGACTGCAACCCTGGAACCTCCCCGTTGCTCGACCTGACAACCACCATGAATATGGCCTGCACCCTGATGCGCCTGACACCGGCCGAAGCCCTGCATGGCGTTACAACAATTGCCGCCAGGGCGCTTAACTTACAAAACATCACGGGTGTTTTGCAGGAAAATTATGCTGCCGATATAGCTTTCTGGCCCATATCAGGTCCACATGAGCTCTCTTACTGGATTGGTGGCGTCAGGCCCTCGGCACGGGTCTTTGGTGGCAAAACAGACAACTAAAAAACATAATCTCTATACAGGTGATACAAACGTCCATATTTTACCAAAACACCCCGCGCTACCAAAGGATCAGTTCATGACACCATCTTCTCCTGCTCCCCGCCCGCAGCTTCGCTATGAGCAGGTAAAGAAATATATTACTGATCACATCACCCGTGGAGAATGGGATGTCGGGGAGAGGCTCCCTTCAGAGAGCGAGCTGGTCGAGACTCTTGGAGTTTCACGTATGACCGTGCACAGAGCTTTGCGGGAGCTTATGACAGAGGGGCTTGTAACCCGTGCGCAGGGCGTTGGTACTTTTGTTGCAGAACTGATGCCCCGCGCCCCGCTGCTTGAACTACGCGATATTGCAGATGATATTATCTCAGCGGGTCACACTCACACACAAAGGCTGGTAACCCTTGAAGCTGTCAGAGCCGATGTGGATCTGGCCATGGCCTTTGATCAACGCCCGGGTGCCAAGCTGTTCCATTCTGTTATTGTGCATATGGAAGATAACATCCCCCTGCAGGTTGAAGAGCGCTATGTTTCACCACATTTTGCACCGGACTACCTGGAGCAGGATTTCACTTCTTTGCATCCGCACCGTTTGCTGACACACATAGCTCGCCCGGATGAAATGGAACACGTTATTTTTGCCGTGACACCAGAAGAAAAAATACAGCAGCTTCTGGAGCTGGATGAGCCTGCAACGGCGTGCCTTCAGCTCGTGCGCCGCACATGGGTACAGGGCAAAACGGTAATGAAGGGAATTTTCACTTACCCCGGTAATCGTTACAGCCTTGGCGGACGTTACCAGGTGGATAGTCTCAAAAATCACTGAATAATACTTACGATATCTGATTATATATCAGGCAGTTAAGCTTAATAAGGCTTAACTGCTTATTTGCGCTCTGACGACAGTAAAAGCCTGAACCATTAGCAGCGTCACAAATCTGAAAATAAGCCTGCATCGTTAATAAGATAACACCAAAAAAATAAAATATTACTATGCATAGCTGCCTGCTTCTCTCTGCCTCAGCACTACATAAATTTGCACATTGATAAAATAACTACCACTATTTAAAACAACCATTAAGTAATTTAGTATTTTCTTATATTGCGTGACAGGTCTGATAAAATGCCTCATTTGAATGACAAGCAACATTTACCGGCATGCCCAACTCGTCGTAAAATTCTGGCTGCCGGCATCGCAGGTCTTGCCGGCACTACACTGATAAAACAGCACGACGCCTTAGCTGCGAACAGTGAAAATGTATCTCCGCCAAGTGTCATAAGCACCCCAGCCAGAGTCTGGGGGCCTCAGGCACCCGTGCCTTTCACACCTGACCCCGATATTATATCCTACGATCCGTCTTTCAATAAAGTCATTTCCTGGAACGCACCGTTAGAACAGGCTTGGCGAGGGAATGTCTCGTGGCTTGAAGGGCCTGCATGGTCAGTTGAAGGGCGCTTTCTGCTCGTAAGTGACGTAACAGGAAGCAGTCAGTATCGCTACGCTGAAGATACGCATGCGATGTCCGTATTCCGTAAGGAAAGCTATCATTCAAATGGAAACACCTTTGACAATGAAGGGCGGCTGCTAACATGTGAGCATGGCCTGCGTCGGGTTATTCGCTGGGAACATAACGGAACCTGCACTGTTCTGGCCGATAAATATCAAGGCAAACGTCTGAACTCTCCCAATGATATTGTCGTTGATAAGAATGGAGGAATCTGGTTCACAGATCCGGATTATGGAGACCGTTTGTGGGAGGGGCACCCAAACGAACCGGGTGTCAACGCACCGACACCAGACAACCTGACCTGGAACCTGGGAACGGAGCTAAGCACTGAACTGGGCGGCGCTTATGGACAGCAGGCTCATGTTTTTTATATTGACCCGGAAACACATGAACTCACAGCCGTTCTTACAGAAAATCAGCTCGCCGGCCCTAATGGACTCTGTTTTTCGCCTGATTATAAAACCCTTTATATCGCCTCCAGCGCAGATAAAGCCGCACACCCAGGCGGAGGTGGATTTCGTAATATTTATGCCTTTGATGTCACGGGTAATAAACTAACTAATCAACGCATTTTCGCATCCATGACTCTTAACGGCGAAAAATTAATGCCTGACGGTATTAAAGCTGACGTTATGGGCAATATATGGGTTGGCGCCAGTGGCTCCCTGGGTCTGTGTGGCGTAATTATTTATAATCCCGCGGGTAAAATGATCGGCCGGCTCCGTATGCCACGCACCATTTCAAACCTGACATTTGGCGGACCTGAACGTAATCGCCTCTTCATGACAGCTCGGGATTCTATTTTTACTCTTGATGTCGCGACACAGGGTGCCGGGTTATCCTAAAAGCCACATATTATGGGCCGGGCGGCTGGTTTTACTGTTTCTCATGAACGGATGAAATTTATTTTCACAATATACAGCGCCCGACCTCAGTAAGTCTCCCTTCCATCAAGACACCACCCCAAAAAAATAAAATATTGCCAAATAAAATATATCATTTTATTATTACATCCATTAATTTTAGAAAAAAATAAAAATATTTAACATCATATTGATTTATATAATATTTTTATAATGAATTTATTTTTTAATAATACTTTATTAATGGCATCTCCACCAAAGTGGCACTGAGTGTCATTTTTCACGATGATGTGACACTCCACCGTATTGCAGACTCTATCCTGTCTATATATCAAAGAATATAGTAATCAGGATAAGCAGAGTCCTGATTAAAAATCAGTCAGCATTTTATGCAGGCAATGAACAGGACAAATGGAGTATCCCATGTCAGTCATTCAGGCCCCTCCTTTTAAATCACGCTATGAAAATTATATTAACGGTGAATGGAAAGCCCCGGTAAAAGGGCAGTATATGAAAAATATCTCGCCTGTTGATGCGCGCATATTATGCGAAGTGCCACAGTCTACAGCCGAAGATATAGAACTTGCACTTGATGCCGCCCATAACGCATTTAAAAGCTGGGGACGGACCTCCATCGGTGAGCGCTCTAACATTCTTCTCAAAGCAGCCGATCACATGGAGGCCAACCTCGACCTTCTCGCACGCGCTGAAACGTGGGATAATGGTAAGCCTATCCGTGAAACACTGGGCTCTGACATCCCCCTGGCAATCGATCATTTTCGCTATTTTGCCGGCTGTATCCGCGCTCAGGAAGGCGGCATTACTGATATCGATCAGGATACAGTGGCCTATCACTTTCATGAACCTCTTGGTGTTGTAGGGCAGATTATTCCGTGGAATTTCCCCCTGCTGATGGGTGCATGGAAACTGGCCCCGGCTCTTGCTGCAGGCAACTGCGTGGTGATGAAGCCCGCTGAAACAACACCAGCCAGCATGCTGGTACTGATGGAAATCATTGGTGATCTCTTTCCTGCCGGCACAATCAATATCGTGAACGGTCTGGGGCGAGATGCAGGGTCAGCACTTTCCAACAGCAGCCGCATTGCGAAAATTGCCTTCACAGGCTCTACACCAACAGGCAAAATGATCGCGCATGCTGCTGCAGAAAACCTGATTCCGGCAACACTGGAGCTGGGCGGTAAATCTCCCAACATATTCTTTGCAGACATCATGGATCATGATGATGACTATCTCGACAAAGCCCTGGAAGGCTTTACCCTGTTTGC
This sequence comes from Acetobacter sp. DmW_043, assembly GCF_002153485.1. Lineage (NCBI taxonomy): Bacteria > Pseudomonadati > Pseudomonadota > Alphaproteobacteria > Acetobacterales > Acetobacteraceae > Acetobacter > Acetobacter sp. DmW_043. The sequence continues at coordinate 84,412 of NZ_JOMN01000023.1, forward strand.
ACTTAATCAGGGGCAAATCTGTTCATGCCCAAGCCGTGCTCTGGTTCATGAGTCTATCTATGATAAGTTTATTGAACGTGTGCTTCCACGGGTAAAAGCTATCAGACAGGGGAACCCTCTTGACCCTGAAACCATGATGGGTGCGCAAAACTCACTCATGCAGCAGAACAAAATTCTTGAATATATCAACATTGGACGCGATGAAGATAAAGCCGAAATACTGACCGGCGGTGCAAAACCAGAACTCGGTAACGACCTCAGCAATGGTTTTTATGTTCAGCCGACAATCTTCCGCGGTGATAATACGATGCGTATTTTCCGCGAAGAGATTTTTGGCCCTGTTCTGACCGTCACTACATTTAAGGACGAAGCCGAGGCACTGGCAATCGCCAATGACACCGAGTTTGGCCTTGGGTCAGGCGTGTGGTCTCGTAATGGCAATATCTGCCACCGGGTCGCAAAAGGCCTGCAGGCAGGGCGTGTATGGGTAAACTGCTATCATATCTACCCTGCCGGCGCGGCATTTGGCGGGTATAAAAAATCTGGCATTGGTCGTGAAACACATAAAATGGTTCTCGAACATTACCAGCAAACTAAAAATATTCTCACCAGCTACTCTGAAAAGAAACTTGGTCTCTTTTGAGTCAAAAAAAGGGGAGCATAGTTGCATGCTCCCCTTTAACCGTTATTTTACAATGATCTAAAGAACAACGACGGGTAGAGACTATGAGCCGGAAATTTGAAATCCTGATCGTTGGCGGCGGTGTTGCAGGTCTTGCACTTGCAACACGCCTTGGCAACACAATGGGCAGGCAGGGCAAAGCACGTATCACCCTGATCGACAAAAGTTTTTCTCATGTCTGGAAACCAATGCTGCACTGCTTTGCAGCCGGCACTGCCCAGAATGAAAATGACCGCATCAGTTTTATGGCACAGGCCAGACGTCATCATTTTGAATTCTGGCCCGGTGAGGTAATCAGCCTGGACCGTGAAAAAAAGGAAACAGTCCTTGGCCCGCTTTATGGTGCAGACGGAAGCCTGGTACTGGAAGGGCGAACGGTTAAATATGATGCACTGATCTTATCAATTGGCAGCTGTGCAAATGATTTTGGCACACCGGGGGTCTCTGAGCATTGCCTCTTTATTGACAACCTTGTTGAGGCCAATGGTTTCAACGAAAAGTTCCGCATGGAACTTCTTCGTTCCTATGCTGGCGATGGTGCCCTTGATATTGCTATTGTAGGGGGCGGCGCGACTGGCACTCAGCTCGCGGCAGAGCTGCACAAAGCACTTGAGCTGGCTGGCCTTCATAGTTTTTCACAAACTCCACCCGTACTAAATATTACGCTGCTTGAAGCTGGCCCGCGTATTCTGCCTGCTTTCCCCGAAGAAGTCTCACAGGCTGCCAGGCAGGAACTTGAGCGCATTGGCGTCAGAGTGCTTACATCTGCTATGGTTTCAGGAGCAGACAGTCATGGCTTCACCCTCAAAGACGGCAGCCACATACCAGCCACTCTGCGCGTATGGGCTGCAGGCGTCAAAGCACCTGAAGTTACCAAAGGTTTTGGCGACCTCTCCCTGAGTCGTTCAGGGCAAATTCTGGTAAAACCAACCCTTCAGTCTGTTGATGACCCTGCCATATTTGCTATGGGCGATTGCAGCTATATTGCCGATGACCCTTTGCCGCCAACAGCTCAGGTAGCAAGGCAACAGGCCCATCACCTCGCACGGCAGTTACCGGCGTGGCTATACGATAAACGTGAAATATCGCCTTGTGTGTTCAACAACAAGGGAGCGATTGTCGCATTAGGAAATTATAATGGATGGGGAACCCTGCCTGGAGGCACAGTCTTTGGAGGCGGAGTATTTAAGGGGCTGTCAGCTCGTCTGGGGCACCTGGCTTTGTATCGCCAGCACCAGGTTGAACTTTATGGTGTATCACGCGGCCTGATATCCTGCTTTTCTGACTGGGTAAGCTCTCTGGTTAACCCTTCGATCCGACTTCACTGACCGAGCAATAAAAATGCCTGCTCAAATCTCTCTGAAGCAGGCAATCTGCAGCATAATAACACGCTGAATCAGAACGACCAGGTCAGTACGCCCCTTTACACTAATCCACTCATCTACAGCGGTTCTGAAAGCGGCAATTCCTGACCGGGCGGCAACTCTGGCTGCCAGAGCCCTGTCACCGCTTTCAGACATGCGTTGTTCCAGCGCTGCAGCCAGACTATCCTCCCAGCAGGCATATTTATTTAAGCTCACCGAGCGTAATTCCGGCGTACGTTCAATCAGACGCACAAAAGCAAGCGCTTCTTCTTTCGTTTTTGCCATGTAAGGAACAACAGCCTCGAGCGCAACCTGAATGACCGCCTGAGGCAGCATATCTGCCGGACAGGCATTTACTCTCCTGGTCAGAACATCTGTCATCTGCTGCGTCCAGGCCGTAACGAGATCTGCCTTAGCAGGAAAGTGACGAAACAAAGTCCGGCGTGAAATACCCGCCGCTGCCGCAATTTCATCTGTGGTTGTTTTATTAAACCCTTTTTCAGACAAAAGCCTCATGGCGGCATCGATCAGAGCATCCTGGGTTTGCCGCCTGCGTTCTTCCCGCCGCGAGAAATTGCGCGCCACATCAGATGCTACAACCCAATCAGACAAAACATAACCTTCAAAAAATTCATTCTCATACTCAATCTGATTGATCACATTAAAAACGGATCAAAAAAACCGAACGCAGTGCCGATGGTATGCCACTATTCTCAAAGTGTTACCACTCCTCATATGCCTCACTGAATGTTTTAGAACATATCGGTTTCCAAACCGAATCTTCCTTAATATCTCCATATGAGCCACATCAGTCGTTCGATACACAGAACCCGCTCTGGCTCACCACCATACCCCCCTGGGGAATACCTTAAAAGAAATTAAGTTTAAAAAATAATAACAATAATACCCCTGAGTTTTAATTGAACAAAAAAAACAATAAACTTCACGTAATAAAAAATAAAATATGAAATATAAATAACTTTTTTATTTAATTTTATT
>NZ_JOMN01000024.1:0-290 GCF_002153485.1 Acetobacter sp. DmW_043
CCAAGTGCGCTGAGAGCAGTATTTACGATGTATGGAGCGGTAAGGCCAGCCTGCTCATACTGTGCTGCCTGAGTATTATGGTCGATAAAGATATCAGGCAAGGTCATGGGACGGAAGCGCACAGTGTCCAGCAGCCCGGTTCTGGCCAGGTGATGCATGACGAGAGACCCAAAGCCACCCTCTGAACCTTCCTCAAGCGTAATCAGCACAGCGTGGTTGCGCGCCAGATTTTCAACAAGGCCGGTGTCAAACGGTTTGGCAAAGCGCGCATCAGCAACGGTAGGGGCCAG
>NZ_JOMN01000025.1:0-518 GCF_002153485.1 Acetobacter sp. DmW_043
GCCAGGCGCGGGCCGAGGGAGAGGATGGCGATGCCACCTTTCTCAGGGCCGCTCTGACTGCCCATTTCACGAATAATCCGGCCTTTGCCAATTTCGAGCACCTGTCCGGCTGCCGGCAGTTCAAGGCCAAGCCCGCCACCACGCGGGTAGCGCAGGGCAATCGGGCCTTCATCAAACGCTGTGGCCGTTGCTGTCATATGCAGCAGCTCGACTTCGTCTGAAGGTGCCATGATCGTCATGCCGGGCAGGCAGCCCAGATATGCAATATCGAAAGAGCCGGCATGCGTGGCACCATCGGCACCAACCAGCCCGGCACGGTCAATGGCAAAGCGCACAGGCAGGTTTTGCAGCACAACATCGTGCATCACCTGGTCATAGGCGCGCTGCAGGAAGCTGGAGTAAATAGCGCAGAACGGACGCAGCCCTTCGGTCGCAAGGCCGGCGGCAAAGGTGACGGCATGCTGCTCGGCAATGCCGACATCAAAAAACCGCTCCGGGTAGGCTCTGGCAAAAGCATC
>NZ_JOMN01000026.1:0-5292 GCF_002153485.1 Acetobacter sp. DmW_043
TTTCACAGTAGGCAATGCCTTCACGAAGATCAGCCATGGCTTTCTCTTCCAGCTTCAGGTCGTAATTTACTGCAGATGCGCCGGTAAGTTTTCTGTTAGCCGCTCCCAGTTTCTATACGCAAATGCCTGCCTGTCGGCCTCATCAAGGCCACAATTTTCGAGAAAACGTCGCGCATCACCTCCTGGGCGGTATTGATACGGATAGTCAGTAGAAAACAATAGTCTGTCCCGGCCGACGATCCGTGCTGCCTGTTCCAGATAATGCGGTAAAAACATACCACTGGCCGTGACATACAGGTTGCGCCGGAAATATGTCTCCATGGAATGATGCAGTCCTGACACACGGTCCATGTTAGCAAGACGCTCGGCATAGAACAGGACCAGTTCGCCCCAGTGACCCAGAATAACCTGTAAGTCCGGAAAGCGATCGAAATGGCCCGCCAGCACCAACCGTAAAAACTGAATGCCCGCATCATAATGCCAGCCGAGACTGAAACAGGAAAATGCAGCATCCACCTGAGGACTAAACCCGGAATAATAAGCCTCCCTGACGGCCTTTTCCGGCGCTCTGGGGTGAAGCAGAACCGGTGCCTTTAATGCGGCAGCACTTTGAAAAACCGGAAGTAAATCAGTATGATCCAGGTTGCGATGGCCCACTCGACCACACAGCATCGTTCCCTTTAACCCAAGTATTCTGACACAGCGCTCGAGTTCCAGGGCAGCTTCGTCGGGCATTGCCACAGGCAGCGTTGCCAGCGCCTGAAAGCGATCGGGGTGGCGACCAGCGGCTTCCGCCACGGCATCATTCGTGCGGCGAGCGAGGTCGATACTGTCTGGTCCCAGGTCGTGCAGTGACGGAGTGGTGAGCGACAGAACCTGTACGTCGAGCCCTGTTTCATCCATGAGGGTTAGTCGCTGTTCGGTGAGATCGTTTAGTCGTGTCTCAAGCAGACCACCATGAAACGCAACACTCGGGTCACTGGCCTCAAGCCCAAGAGCGGACCATGCGTTTTTTATCTCAGGCGTCAGGAAATGTTCTTCGATGCCAATCAGCTTCATAGGTTTCTTCCTCTCAGCAGGCCCTCGTTATGATGGGCATGCCTGTTTTCACGTCATAGAAAATAGAGGTAGAACCAGAGCTGGCGCCAGACGCATTAGCATCAATATATAATTGCATGTAACGCCATCTGCCCAGTCATTGTCGATAGGTTCAATGCATGGAAAACATGGATTTCAATCTTCTGAGGGCGCTGGATGTGCTGCTTGAGGAAGTCAGCGTAACCCGCGCAGCTTACCGGCTTGGGCTCAGCATATCCGCCATGAGCCGCACTCTGACACGCCTTCGCTCCGCGACAGGCGATCCGTTGCTGGTGCGGGCAGGGCGACATCTTGTACCGACACCTTATGCTCTGAAGATTCGTGAGAATGTTCATGCTCTGACCCGCGACGTGCGCACCATTCTGTGCCCGCAGCCGGAAGAAATGAATTTAAAAAAGCTGGATCGGACATTCGTCCTTCGCGCCAATGAAGGTTTTCTGAGCGTCGCTGCTGCGCCTCTGGTAACAGCCATCATGAAAGGAGCACCACAGGTTCGCCTGCGCTTTGCGCCTAAGTCTGATAAAGACGCGTTACCATTGCGAGAGGGGCGCATCGATTTGGAAATTGGTGTCCTGGGCGTGTCTGCACCCGAAATTCGAACCCGGCTTCTTTTCCGGGATGCGTTCGTCGGTGCGGCCCGCATTGGCCATTCACTTTTCATAGACGATGATATCAGCGTAGCGCGCTACGTTGCATGTAGCCATGTCGCCGCTTCACGACGAGGGACATTCAGAGGACCGGTTGATGATGCGCTGGAGCAACTGGGATACCAACGCACAGTATCGGTCGTCGTGCCTGGATTTCCGGAGGCACTCGAAATTGTGCGGCAATCAGATCTGGTGACGCATGTCCCGCGGTCTTGTCTGGCGGCCTGTTCTGATAGTTCTGCGGGGATACCGGGTCTGAGATTGTTTCAGCTTCCGGTTCAGACGCCTGAAATCGCTATTTCCGCCATGTGGCACCCCAGGTTTGATGCTGACCCTGCCCATCAATGGCTTCGTGACACAGTGCAGGCGGTTTGCAGGCAGGTTTTCTCCGGTTGCCGCTAACTGCTTTTGGCAAATTACTTAGCGGTTTTGAACGTCTGGCCAGTCTGCTCAATGGAAACAGAGCAGACTGGCGCCAGATGATTATTTTTTCTCAGGCGTGCCCGGTTTAGGTTTTTGGTTTTACGAGGCTAAAAAGTGGCCCTGTAAGGGTGGTTGAAATAACAGCCAGCACCATAAGAGAAGCAAAAGCGAATTCTGACAGCATACCTTTCTGATGCAAAATTGTTGCCGCAACAATTTCCATAAGCCCCTGCATTGTAAAAGAGAACCTATGCTGAGAGCCTGGCGATAAGACAATCCGGGAGCAGGTGGAAATAAACAGACAGCACCAATTTTTGAAAAAATGGAAATTGCAACAAGAGCCAGAGACGCAATCACTGAAGGCCATGTCAGAGCATCACCATTAATATGCAAACCACTATGCCCAAAAAACATAGGAGCAAGCCAGATAAGAGAAAACGTACCAATTTTCTCTACTGGTAAACGTCTGACCCAGGCTGGGGGCATAATAGCACCGGCAAAATAAGCCCCTATCAATTCATGCAGCCCCAGCTGGTGACTGGCCCAGGAGCCCGCAGCCAGATAAACAGGTATGGTAAGCCATATTACCCAAAGCGGAGGATGAGGAATATTTCGGGTCGCCCATGTCCCGCCACAAATCAGTAAAATCAGCAGTGCAACGGCTAAAAACTCAAGATGTGTCCAGCCATGCAATGCTGAAGTACCTTTTGCCGCAAACTGCAATAACGCCAGACCAATCCACAAAGCCGCATCATCAACTACAGCAAGTTTTAATGCCAGTTGTGCCAGCGGGCGCTGTGCAGGTTCAATTTCACGTACGATACCAATCAGCACTGGCAGCGCGCTGACTGCCATACATAACCCTATGGCTGCAGCTGCGATCATCGGCGTTGTATGAGGAGTATGCCATCCAGGCAGAGAGAGAAAAACCTCATAAGCCAGGAAAGTACCTACGAGAAAAGGGCCGCCAAGGGCAACCGCAGCTCCGCCAATCAGGCGTGCAAATGATGGCTGGGGCAGAGCGTTCTGACTGTCATGCTCGTCAGGGTGCTGCCACATTTCGAGCCCGGCTGTAAACGCCAGAACCAGTACAGCAACCCAGCCAATATAGTCCCCATAAAGAGAGGGGATACCCATTGTACTGACAGGTACATGCCAGACGGCCAGCACCATGCCGACAAGAATAGGCAAAACAGCGATAGGCAGGTTTTTAAGTGTAAGCTGCCACAATAACCAGGGCAGAAGTACAAAAAGCGTTGCATCAGCAAAAAGTGACATGAAATGAGTCAGCATGCGATCCCTTTATAGTGTTATTTGAGAAATAAGAGGCTCTTTAGGGAAGGTATGCAAATATTGCATATTTGCAGCCTGTTGTATGCATAATTTTCAATAATTAATAATATAACTTTTTCATCATATTCATGATGCATCATGACAAAGTCTGATTTCTTTATATAAAAATTTCTGTATAAATACTCATTGTCTCAAAGCTAAAACATTTACAGACAGTTGCACGTAAAAGACCTGAAATGACAGGTCGCATAACTAAAGGGTGCATGATGGTACATTTATCTAACGAGTTTAATTGCGAAGATGCTTTGAAAGATGGCTCATACTGGATGCCATTTACCGCAAACCGTCATGTCAGAAAACAGGCCGGTTCGCGCATAATTTCCTCTGCTAAAGGGGCTTATTATTATACCCCTGACGGAAAAAAACTTTTTGATACGTTATCTGGTCTGTGGTGCACACCGCTAGGGCATGCCGTGCCACGCATCGTGGAAGCTTTGAAAAATCAGGCCGAAGAGCTTGATTATTGCTCATCATTTCAGATGGCCCATCCGGTTGCTGTTCGCCTGGCTAAACGTCTTGCCGATATGGCCCCTGAAAACCTGAACCATGTATTTTTTGCCAATTCAGGGACCGAAGCCGTTGATACAGCCCTCAAACTTGCTTTGGGCTACCACCGCTTAAGAGGTGAGGGCGGACGCTTTCGTATGATCGGGCGCGAACGTGCTTATCATGGCGTTGGCTTTGGCGGCATATCGGTTGGCGGCATTGTGTCTAACAGAAAAATGTTTGCTGCCGGTATGCTGAATGGTGTTGATCATTTGCGGCACACCTATGACCACTCAAAAATGGCCTTTTCAAAAGGTCAGCCCACATGGGGTGCCGACTATGCTGAAGATCTGGAGCGTCTTGTCGCACTACACGACGCCTCAACGATAGCTGCCGTTATTGTTGAGCCGGTACAGGGGTCAACAGGCGTTGTGGTGCCTCCGGTCGGGTATCTGGAGCGTTTACGCGAGATATGCACAAAACACGGTATTTTGCTGATTTTTGATGAAGTAATTACAGGTTTTGGTCGTATGGGAGAAAATTTTGCATCCCGGCGTTTTAACGTCAAACCGGATATGATCACCTTTGCCAAAGCAGTAACCAACGGCATTGTGCCAATGGGAGGCGTGCTGATCAGCAAGGATATCTACGAGACATTTATGACCGGTCCTGAAGAGGCGATTGAGTTTGCTCATGGCTACACATATTCAGGTCACCCGATTGCCGCGGCTGTTAGTCATGCTGTGCTCGATATTATGGAAGAGGGCTCACTGCTAACGCATGTACGTGGTCTCGAACCGGTGCTGGAGAAGGCTGTACACAGCCTGAGTGATCTGCCTGGCGTCAGGGATGTGCGTAATTTTGGCCTGACCGCGGGTATCGACCTTGTGCCAGAAGCAGATTCCCCTGGAAAAAGAGGGAGTGCTCTTTTTGAACTGGGCATGCAGAATGGGCTGCTGCTTCGCTGCACGGGCGATACGTTCTCTCTGGCCCCTCCATTTATTGCGACAGAAGAACAGGTGCTAGACATGGTAGAAACCCTGCGTCGCCTGATTATAACCGTAACGCAATAAAAATGCTAAGGGCAGAGAGAGGCAATGTCTCTCTGCCCTTAGGTGCAGGACCTGTTAATTTATTGAACTGAGCGAGGTGTTGTGATTCACAGGCTTACCGATGGAGAAAGACTGTGAGTGATATATTTCTGTTGTCTGAGAGCCAGATGGAGCGGATTGAGCCGTTTTTTCCTCTGGCACACGGCATGCCCCGTGTGGATGACCGGCGTGTT